>NZ_DASZBY010000081.1:0-42289 GCF_035943795.1 Aliidongia sp.
TCTGGCGCTGGGCAGCGCGCTCGTCACCACCGACCTGACGGTCGGCTGGGCGCATGAGTTCGCCCCCCTCGGCCGCGGCACCAACGCGGCCTTCGTCGGCGCCCCGGCGGCAGGCTTCCAGGTCGCCGGCGCCAAGGTCCCGGGTGACTCGGCGCTGATCGGGTTCGGGCTGGCGACGGCGGTGTTCGCCAATACCAGCATCTACCTCCACTACGACGGCGACCTGGCATCCGGCGCCAGCAGCAATGCCGTCACGGCGGGGTTCAGATTCACCTGGTAAGCGTCGAAGCCTGAAGCAGGAGTGTCCGCGGCGCACCGCCGATTGACAAGTGTCGGCCAACCTCGCGATCTTGCATCCGGGTGATGGCCGGCACTTTCGGATCGGGGAATTTCCGTTGCGCATTCTGATGATCAATCACGAATTCACGATCACGGGCTCGAGTACCGCATTCTTGCGATTGGCGATGCATCTGCGGGCCGCCGGACACGAGATCCGGGTGCTGCCGATCAATCCCGCCGACGGTCCGATGCGGGCACGTTATGTCGAGCAGGGTATCGAGATCGTCGAAACCGTGGATCTGTCGAGCGTCGATCTCGCGATCGCGAACACCATCTGCTCGGCCGAACTCGTCATCCGGATCGGGCCGCTCGTCCCCACGATCTGGTTCATCAACGAGGCCGAGGTGGCGCTCCGTATTCTCTTGGAGAATACCGCACTCCTGCAGGCCTTCGCGCTGCCGGCAGCCATCATCTACAACATGCCGTTCCAGCATGACGTGTTCCGGTCCTTCACCTATCAGCTGGACCCCGGCAAATTCCACACGGCCTCATTCGGTGTCGATATCGACCCCAACGCTATCGCCCGCGACAAGGTGCCGGCGAAATCCAAGCCGTACCGCATCGTCCAGGTCGGCACGATCGAGCGGCGCAAACGGCCCGGCGATTTCGTGCGGGCGGTCGCGCGCAGCGGCCTCGATATCGAAGCCGTCATCTGCGGCAAGTTCATCGAGATGGATGAGGAAGCCCAGAGGCTGGTGGTCGCCAACCCGCAGACCTATCGCCTGCTCGAAGGGCTGAGCGATGGCGAGGTCATGGCCTGGGTCGAGTCGGCCGACATGTTCTGCCTCGCGTCGGACAGCGAGACCCAGTCGCTGGCCGCCTACGAAGCGGCGTTGCTGAGCAAACCGATGATCCTGTCGGATCTGCCCTGCTATCGCGGCGTCTTCGTCCACGGCCGGAACTGCCTCATGTTTCCGTCGCGTCATGTCGAACTGCTGGCGTTGACCATGCGCACATACGCTTCCAGCCCGAGCCTGGGCGAGGAGATGGGGCGAAATGCCCAGAAGACCGCGGCACGCTATAGCAACGCCGCGTTCTTTGCCCGGTTCGACGCTATCATGGCATCGGTCACGGGGTGACCCCCCTCAAGAGATCGACGCTGCGAGTGCCGCGACCGCCTCGGTCCAGTCGGCTGCCTTGGCTTGACGATGAAGCGTGACGCTCGGGTACCAGGGACTGTCCGTGCGGTTCAGCAACCAACGCCAATCGGGCGCATGGGGCAGCAGGATCGAGACCGGCTTGCCCATGGCGCCCGCGAGATGGGCGACGCCGGTATCGACCGCGACGAGCCGGTCGAGCCCGTCGAAGATCGCCATGGTGTCAGTGAAATCATGGATCTCCGCGCCGAGATTGATGAGCGGCGCCGCGCCGAAATAGCGGCCGATCTCGCCCTGGGCAGCCCCCATCTGCACCGATAGGAAGGCCGTGCGCTCGAGCCGGGTGAGCGGCGCCAATTTTTCGAGGCTCATCGACCGGTTGAAATCATTGCCATGGGTCGGACGGCCGGCCCAGACCAGCCCGATGCGGCGGTAGCCCGCCGGGACCAGCGCTTCGAGACGCTTTCGCCACTGGGCCGCCTTGGCGGGGTCGGCCTTCACGTAGGGGATCGGCGCCGGGATGTTGGAAAGATCGGTGCCGAACAAGCGCGGCAGGCCGGACAGCGGGCAATAGGCATCGAATGGCCCGATTTGTTCCCAATGGTCGTGGTAGCGCGAGATGCCGGCCTGTTGCGTGACGATCGGCTTCATCTCCGAGCTGCAGGCCACGACGATGTGCGGACAGAGCGCAGCCACCATCGGGATATAGCGGCAGAATTGGATCGTATCGCCGAAGCCCTGGTCTCCGATCAGCAGGAGCGTGCCATTCGGCATGGGCTGACCGTCCCACAGGGGCTTGCCGTGGCCGGGCGGCAGCAGCGGGGGCGCGTTCCCCATATCGAAGCGCCATTCGTAATGCTGCCATCCCTCGGCGAACTGGCCCGAGGCCAGGAGCGCTTCAGCGAGCTCGAAATGAGCCGACGCAAGGGTCGGATCCAATTCGAGCGCCCTGCGCACCGCCCGGATCGCCTGTTCGATCTCGAGGCGATCGTAGCGAATGACGCCCAGATTATAGTGGGCGCCGGCATCGTCGGGAGCGAGCTCGACGGCTCGACAGCCGTGGGCTACCGCCTCGTCGAGCCGCGACTGACTGCGATAGAGTTCGCAGATGTTGCGGTGATAGAGCGCCTGGTCCGGGCTGAGCTCGATGGCGCGCTGAAACCGCGCAATCGCCTCGAGCGGCCGTTTGCGCTTGTAGGACAGGATCGCCGCCTGATGCAGGGCCGGATGATAGCGGGGGGCGGCTGCGATGATCTGGGACAGCAGCCGTTCCGCTTCCTCGAACTGACCGGCCGTTTCGTGCGCTCCGGCATCCGCCAGCCACTGGTCGATCGTCTTCGAGACGGGCGGTGACGGGGCTGCGACGAACTCAGCCATCGATCGTATAGCCCAGGCGATAGATCGCCGGTTCCAGGATCGCGAGCACCGGCTGCAAGTGCTTCAGGTAGTGCCGGTAGCGATAGCGCGAGCTGTCGTAAAGCTTTTCGGCGACCTGCGCATAGCTCGCCGTCCGCGCGTAGCGCTTGTTCTCGTGGAACCGGAGGCAGCGCTTGTCGAACCCGACGCCGACGAAGCTCGACATGCGCCGAATGCTGCCTTCCTGGTCGGCGACGATGTCCTCGTACCGGATCGGCAAGTACTTCAGCGTCATCTGGCTGCGATAATGCTCGACCAGATCCATCACCAGCACATAGTGGCGGGCGATCGTCTCGAGCGCATTGGCGCAATAGAAGCCGTGGGTCAGGTGGTTCGAGAACACCGACAGCAGGACATCGAGCGGATGGCGCAGCACATGGATGATCGGCGCGTCGGGGAACATCAGCGCGATCAGGCCCAGATGCGTCTCGTTGAGCGGCATCTTGTCGGTGAACCAGGTGGCACCCGCCTCGACCACGCCCAGCTGCCGCGCGCGCTGCAGGTAATAGTCCCGCAGATTATCGAGCCCTTCGCGCTGATCGCCCATCCACAGGTCGGCGAGCGCTTCGGGGTAGGTCAGCGGGCTGTTCAGCATGCGTGGCATCAGATTGACGATGTCGTTGACCAAGGTCAGCTCGTCGCCGGCCGAAATCCGCGGATGCGCCGACAGCGTCTGCTCGACCATGGTGGTGCCGGAGCGCGGGAATCCCACGATGAAGAGCGGGCGGGGACCGGACTCCACCGGCGTGCCGCGCGGCACGATCTTCAGACGGCCGGCCGTAAAGTAGCTCTGAAGCCGCTGGGCCAGATTGCGGGCATGGTCGGCCAGATAGGCGTTGCCGCTCTGCTCCAGCCCTTTGCGCTTGCCTTCGGTGAACGCGGCGAAGGCCTCGTCGAACCGCCCCATCTTGTCGAGCAGCCTGCCTTTTTCCAGGAGCTCGTTGGTGCCGAGCCCGGCGCTGCCGCTCATCTGTTCGAGCCGACCGAGGATCGCCAGGGCTTCGTCATAGTCCTTGGTCCGGCCCCGGATGATCGCCCGATGCAGCAGGATGCTGGGGTTGTCCGGCACCAGGCGTTCGGCCTGGTCGAGCAACGCATCCGCGCGCGCGAAGTCGCGATCGGTCTCCTCCATGCGCGCCCAGCCCAGCAAGGTTTGCAGGATGGTCGGATCGAGCGACACCGACTCCTCATAAAGCCCGCGGGCCTCCACCATCTTGCCCTGGTTCTTCAGGTTCCAGGCAAGATTGGCGAGCAGGATCGGCGGGCGATGGGTGAGCAGCTCCAGTGCCCGCCGATAATGGTATTCACCGACCTGCGGCCGGTTCGCCTCGGTCAGGATCATGCCCATGAGATTATGCGATTGGGCATCGGTCGGCGCGATGCGGACGGCATTGCGGGCCTGGGCTTCCGCCTCGGCGAAATCGCCTTTGCCGAACAGCAGCAGCGCCAGTTCCTGCGTCGCCCAGATGTTGTTCGGCTGCAGCGCCACCAGGCGTCGCACGAGCGCCTCCGCCGCCGACACGGGTCCCGTCACCTTCCTGATCTGGTAGAGCAGCGCGAGCGCGCCGCCCTGGCCCGGCGCCAGTTCCAGCACCTCAAGGCAGATCACCGACGCTTCGGCCAAGGCGCCTTTGCCATGGAGTTCGATCGCGCGGTCGACCAGCGGCAGCAGATGTCGGCTCGCTTCGGACGATGCCAGGGTCGAGAGGTCGAGACCGCAGCACCGGACCGGACGCAACCCGCTGCCGCAGGGGCACTGTTGGATGCTCATCGAGACTTTCGGCTCCGGTTGGGGTGGGATGCAGCCGAATGATGGATGCAGCCTCGCTCATGGCGGGACTGTTCCCAAGTAGCCTATCCGGACATGGTCCGCACCGACTATCTGTGCCCGCGTATCCGTGGGCGAGCCGCTTTTGGTCGACGGCCCCGTCATTTCCTTCCGATGGGCTGGAGACACGCAGGAGCGCCGATCGATCTCTTCGCCTGGCTTCTGGCGGCTGACCTCACGACACCAGGAATCGCGAGACGATTTCTCTCAGCAATCTGGGGAGTTCCCCGAAGGCATAGGGCGCGTGCACGCGCTCGAGCCGCTGATGATATTCGCGGCCCCAAGGGCCGATATTCACGACGGGGAACGACAGGACGTCGTGCGGAACGGTATCGACCAGCCCGCCCGCCGGCGTGTTGTCGGCAATGAACGAGCAGTCGGCCTCGCCGGGTCGATGCCCGAGAAAGCTCATGTCGGAGATGCCGGTGAAATACTCCCGATACTTGACCGGCGGACCGCCGCCCGCTTCGAATGCCAGCCTGCCGCCCTCGACGGCCAAGGCAAAAGCCCGGTGCCCGCTGCCCGCGCCGAGATGGACGGAGGGGTAGACCAGGCTGCCCAGCCCCACGATCACCGCTGGGCCGACGACACCGGCTTCTGCCGCCATGGCGCTGACGATCGTCCTGGTGAGCCTCAGCGGATCGTCGCAATCCAGCAACTGAGCCTCAAGCGCGCCGATGCGTGCGAGCGCGGCATCTCCGCCGAAGAGCCGCATTCTCTCCCGCAATTCTTCGATCGGGATGACCTCCCCGCCAGCGACGGGCGCGGACTGCGGCGTACGGAGCAGCGCTGCATAGTCTCGTGCGTGCCCGTTGAACCGCCCGATGGCGTCTGCCATGGCCTTATCGACGGCCTCGGCAAAGCGTTCGAGCAGGTCTCGCGGCCCCCACCGGTGCGACAGCCAGTTGAACGCGATCCAGACCTGCTCTGGCGTCGTCACTTCGTAGCCGCCGCGCAGGTCCTTGCATTCCAGGCAAATCGGCGGCGGCGAGATCTCGCCATCGGACCTGTCGCACAGCGCGGGGTTGCCCTCGATCGCCTTCATCACCTCCGATGCGACCAGCTGGGCACTGATCCCTTCGAAGGGGTAGCCGGCGTGCGACGAGTGGCCGATCACCAGACCGAACGGCAATGCCTTGCCGATGGTGCCGCGATAGATGGCCCGGCCCTCGGCACCGTCGCCTTGGTCGCTCGTCGCGTCGAGATTGATCCCGGCGGCGATCTCCAGCCCGAACTCGGCAGCGATCCCGGGCAGCGCATCGCGCAGGCTCCGCATGCCGCGAGAGCCACGCTCCTCGTCGGGTGTTGCGACCAGCACGAGGTTGCCCTGCCTGCCGGGATCCTCGGCGAAGGCCTCGAGCACGGCGATCGCGGCGGCAACCCCGCTTTTCATGTCGAGCAACCCCCGCCCCGGCAAAAATGCGCCCGACTGGAAATCGTCGAGCGCGCGCTGCTCTGCGGCGTTGAGCCGCCGGCTCCCGAGGTCGGCCAGCAAGGCTGCCAGCAGTTTGTCCGGCTCGAAAGCCAGGGGTGCCAGATCCCGATAGTTCTCGATGGCGACGACATCATAGTGACCGGCGAGGACAAGGGTCCGGGCTCCTCGGCCGCGGACCAGTGCGACGACATTTTTGGTCATGGGGTCGCCATGGCTGTCCACCAGGCGGATGTGGTCCGGATGGTCGCGGAAATAGGGGATCTCGCGGAGCAGGCCGGCCAGTCGCTCCGCGAACGCGGCCTCGCCCGGTGTTCCGGTCACGCTCGCCCACCGGACGAGCCGGAGCGAGAGGTCTCGAACCCGCTCCGCTGGATTCCATTGTGTGATCGCGCTCATGGGTCGTTCCTCATCCCTGCCTGGCCTCCAGGCAACCTACGCAACGTCGTGTCGCGACGAAACCGGCAGAAGATTCCATTTTTCGGCATTCAGCTGCTATTCTGACAGCCGAATTGACGAAATGAGCAAAACGCAATGGACGACCTCGATCACCGATTGATCGCCGAGCTGCGCGTCAACGCACGCTCGACGATCCCCACGCTCGCCAAGCTGCTGGGGGTTGCGCGCGGCACCGTACAGACACGCATGGACCGTCTCATTGCCAACGGCACGATCGCCGGCTTCACGGTCAGGCTGAAGGAGCATACCAGTGCCGACCAGATCCGGGGGGTGATGATGATCGAACTCGAGGGGAGAAACCTCAAAGGGGCCGTGGCCGCTTTGCGCAAGAACCCGGGCTTCGCCGCCGTTCATACCACGCACGGTCTGTGGGATCTGATTGCGGAGATCGAGGTCCCCGATATGAGTGAGTTCAACCGGCTCGTGACCGGTATCCGCGTGATGGAGGGGATCGCGAAGTCGGAAACGCACCTGTTCCTCGGACCCGCGTGACCGCCGAACCGGGACACGATCACAATAGTCTGGCGAAACGGGCAAGGTTTCTGACGATTCCGTCAGAAAAACGTGTCTTCCCGTAAGACTATGCGGTTTCAGAGCATGCATGCCGGCGGTAATCTTGGACTCCCAGCCAGGAGTTTCTCATGCCGCAGGTTCCATCCGAGAAGGCGCTCGTTCCATTCGTCAGCGTCGAGAACATGATGCGCCTCGTGCATCAGGTCGGCATCGAACGGATGCTTCTCGAATTGACCGACGCGATCGAGGCCGATTTCCGGCGCTGGGAGATTTTCGACAAGACGCCGCGCATCGCGTCGCACTCGCGCGACGGCGTGATCGAGCTCATGCCGACCTCGGACGGGGAGACCTATGGCTTCAAGTACGTGAACGGCCATCCGAAGAACTCGAACGATGGACTGCAGACCGTGACGGCGCTCGGCCTCCTGGCCGAGGTCTCGAGCGGCTATCCGGTACTGCTGACCGAGATGACGCTATTGACGGCGCTGCGCACCGCGGCGACCTCCGCCATGGCCGCGCGGCATCTGGCACCGGGCAATGCCAAGACGATGGCGATGATCGGCAATGGCGCGCAGGCCGAATTCCAGGCACTCGCCATGAAGGCCGTCGTCGGTATCGAGGCCGTGCGGCTCTATGACATCGACCCGCGCGCCACGGCGAAGACCGCCCGCAACCTGGCCGGCTCCGGCCTGGCGGTGACTTCATGCCGGTCCGCGCAGGACGCCACCGAAGGGGCCGAGATCGTGACCACCTGCACGGCTGACAAGCAGTTCGCCACGATTCTGACCGACAACATGGTCGGCGCGGGAATCCATATCAACGCGATCGGCGGCGATTGCCCGGGCAAGACGGAGTTGCATCGGGACATCCTGCTGCGCGCGGACACTTTCGTCGAATACCCGCCACAGACCCGTGTCGAGGGCGAGATCCAGCAAATGGCGCCCGACTATCCGGTGACGGAGCTTTGGCGGGTCGTGCGCGGCGAGGCAGCCGGCCGGCGCGACGCGCGCCAGATCACCCTGTTCGACAGCGTCGGCTTCGCGATCGAGGATTTCTCCGCGCTGCGCTACGTCCGCGAACGCCTGAAAGGTACCGATTTCTACCAGGATATCGACATCATCGCCGATCCGGACGATCCGCGCGATTTGTTCGGCATGCTCCAGCGCGCGAAGGCATAATCGCGGGAGCGCGGCACTGCGTCGGCTGCGGAGGAACCAGCCCTCCGACAGCGAATCGCCGAAACTTTCTTTGTCGAGGCGGACTATCACCAACACGCCACTGCTTGGCGACACGGCAAAGCGCACGACAGGCAGCGGGATACCAGGCAAGCGATGAGGATCTCCATCATGTCGAGTACGCTGTTCCCCCGAGACCCCGCAGGGCCCGAGGCCGAGTTCGTGCCGCACACGTCGCACTGGGGCGCCTTCTCGGCTCGCTGGATGGAGGGACAGCTCGAAGTGCGGCCGCATCCGGTCGACCCCGACCCGAACGGCATCCTGCAGAACTTTCCGGCAGCGCTCCGGCACCGGGCCCGCGTCGCCCGGCCCATGATCCGCCGGGGCTGGCTGGAGCAAGGGCCCGGACCCGATCCGCGGCGGGGTCGCGACGAGTACGTGCCTGTGTCATGGGAGAAGGCCCTCGATCTTCTGGGCGGCGAGCTTGCCAGGGTGCGGGACAGCTACGGCCCCGGCGCCGTGTTCGGCGGCTCCTACGGCTGGTCCAGTGCCGGGCGGTTCCATCATGCCCAGAGCCAGGTGCATCGGTTCCTCAACACTGCGATGGGCGGCTACGTCCGCTCGGTCAACAGCTACAGCTCCGGCGCGTCCTCCGTCCTGGTGCCGCATATCGTCGGCGACTATGAGGACCTGACCAAGCGCAACGTGACCTGGGAGCAGGTCGCCGAGCACAGCGAGATCGTCCTTGCCTTCGGCGGCATGGCGCTCAAGAACAGCATGATCGCAGGTGGCGGCATCAGCCGCCATGTCGAGCGCGGTGCGATGGCCCGTGCCCGCGCCCGCGGGTGCGGGTTCGTGCTCGTCGGTCCGTTGCGGGCCGATTTGCCGGACGAAGCCGGAGCGGAATGGATCAGCAGCATACCAGGCACGGACACGGCGCTGATGCTGGCCCTGGTCCATACGCTGGTCACCGAGGGGCTGCACGATCAGGCGTTCCTCGATCGCCACACCGTCGGCTGGGCAACGTTCGAGCGCTACCTTCTGGGCGAGAGCGACAACCAGCCAAAGGATGCCGCCTGGGCGGCGCCGCTGACCGGCGTGCCGGCCGAGACCATCGTCGGGCTCGCCCGGCGGCTGCACGGCAAGCGCGTCCTGGTCGTCGTGTCGCATTCCCTGCAGCGGGCTCGCTTCGGCGAACAGCCGGTCTGGATGGGCGCGGTGCTCGCCTCGGCGCTCGGCCAGATCGGGCTGCCGGGCGGCGGCTTCGGCTACGCACTCGGCGCCATTGCCTATTACGGGCGGCGCACCAATGCGGTCCCGATGCCGACCTTGCCGCAGGGCCGAAACCGCATCCGCGACTTCATCCCGGTCGCCCGTATCGCGGATATGCTGCTCAACCCTGGCGGCGCCTATCGCTACAACGGCGGGACCCGGACGTACCCGGACATCCGGCTAGTCTATTGGGCCGGCGGCAATCCCTTCCATCACCACCAGGACCTGGACCGGCTGCGCCAGGCGTTCGCGCGCGTCGATACGCTGGTGGTGCATGAGCTCGGCGTGACCGCGACGGCGCGGCACGCGGATTTCATCCTGCCCTGCACCATGACGCTGGAGCGTGAAGATATCGGCGGCAACTCGAACGACCCGCTGCTCGTGCCGATGCGACCGGTCGCGGAGCCGTTCGGGGAGGCCCGCGACGACTATGCCATCTTCACCGATCTGGCCGAGCGGCTCGGTCGGCGGGAAGCCTTCACCGAGGGCCGCTCCGTGCGCCAGTGGCTCGAGCATCTCTACGCGCCGACCCGCGCGGGCCTGGAAGAACAAGGCCTGCCGGCGCCGGACTTCGAAACGTTCTGGGCGGGGAACGGCTTCGACCTGCCCCAGCAGCCGGACGATGGCGGCCGGCTGCGGGCATTCAAGGCGGATCCGGACAAGGCCCCGTTGCCCACGCCCAGCGGGCGGATCGAGATCTTCTCCGAGACCATCGCGAGCTTCGGCGAGGCGAGCTGCCCGGGCCATGCGGCCTGGCTGGGCCCGGCCAACCCGCCCAGTGCCCAGGCGCCGTTGCATCTGGTCGCCAATCAGCCGGCTACGCGCCTGCACAGCCAGCTCGATTTCGGCGGGCACAGCGCCGAGGCGAAGCACCGGGGCCGCGAAGTGGCCCGGATGCACCCGGCTGACGCGGCGGCGCGCGGAATCGCGGACGGCGACATCATCCGCCTGTTCAACGAGCGCGGCGCCTGCCTCGCCGGTGTGCGGCTGACCGGAGACATCCGGCAGGGCGTGGTCCAACTGCCGACGGGAGCATGGTACGACCCGGCCGATCCCGCCGACGAGAAGCCGCTATGCGTTCACGGCAATCCGAATGTCCTGACCCGGGACGAGGGCACCTCGAACCTGGCCCAGGGCTGCACCGGGCAGTTGACGACGGTCGAGGTCGAGCGATTCAACGGCAACCTGCCGCCGATCCGCGCCTTCGATCCGCTCTGATCCCGCCGGCGGGTTTGGCGGTCGTCCCAGAACAAGCGGGAGCGGGCATGAGAGTGCCTCGTGATCGACCGTTCCGGGCGGCACCCAAGACGATGACCGCTATCGGCGCCCGCCCCCATCCTGGTGCGACGGCTCCTTAGGTCAAGCCCGGCATTGGAACGGCGATTTTCGCGAGGGCGAATTTCAACCGGCCCGGCTCGCTGAATCCCTCTTGCGTACATAACAATTATTAGTGATAACAATTATAAGTGAGAGGAACAGTTCGCCGAACGATGGCAAGGGCGGATTCACAGCGGGAGGGACCCATGACTCTGGCCGACTATCGTTTTCTCGATGCGTCCCGCTGGGGCAACAGGCTGTATCTGGGCGGATGGCAGGCGTCGACCGCGGGCACCATCACCGTCACGGAGCCGGCGACCGGCGGGCCCCTGGCCCGGATCGGCCTAGCGACACCCGCCGACGTGAGCGTCGCGGTCGCCCGGGCCAAGGCGGCACAACCGGCCTGGGCTGAAACCGGCCATCGCACGAGAATGGAATTGCTGCTGAAGGCAGCCGCCGTTCTGGAGGCGAACGCCGAAGAACTGATCGAGTGGATCGTCCGGGAGAATGGGGCGATCCGGCCGAAGGCGGCCGTCGAGATTGCCGAGACCGTCGCTCTCTTCCGTCACGCGGCCGGCATGCTGACCGAGGCCCACGGCCATGTGCTGCCCTCTCGCGCGGGGCGCCTGAGCTACGGTCAACGGGTCCCGCACGGCGTGGTCGGTGTGATCTCACCGTTCAATTTCCCGATGATCCTGGGCGCGCGCGCCGTGGCGCCGGCGCTGGCCACCGGCAATACGGTCGTGCTGAAACCTGATCCGCGCACGCCGGTCACGGGCGGCGTGCTCATGGCGCGCGCGCTGGAAGAGGCGGGCTTTCCGCCCGATGTCTTCCACATGCTGCCGGGCGGCGCGGAGGTCGGGCGCGCCCTGGTCGAGCATCCCGACACGCGATTGATCGCCTTCACGGGATCCACCGCCGCCGGGCGCGCGATCGGCGAGACGTGCGGACGTCTGTTGAAGCGTATGTCGCTGGAGTTGGGCGGCAAGAGTTCGCTGGTCGTTCTCGAAGACGCCGATCTGGAGCTGGCCGCGTCCAACGCCGCCTTCGGCGCCTATTTCCATCAAGGCCAGGTCTGCATGGCGTCGGGCCGTATCCTCGTCCAGGAAAGCGTCGCCCGCCCGTTCGCACGGTTGCTGGCCGAGCGGGCGAGCCATCTACCGGTCGGCAACCCGGCAACCGAGAATGTCGCGCTCGGGCCGCTGATCAGCGCCGATCAATTGGATCGCGTCCACGCGATCGTCCAGGAGGCGATAAACCAGGGCGCCGTCCTGGAGACGGGCGGCAGCTACGAGGGGCTGTTCTATCGCCCTACGGTGTTGAGTGGCGTGACGCGCGGCATGCGCGCCTATCGGGACGAGGTGTTCGGCCCGGTCGCCAGCCTCATTTCGTTCGGCACCGACGACGAAGCGGTCGCGATCGCCAACGACACCGACTACGGCCTGTCGGGCGCCGTCATCTCGCCCGATGTCGGTCGGGCGCTGGCGCTCGGCATACGGATCAATTCGGGCCTGCTGCACATCAACGATCAGACCATTGCGGACGAAGTGTCGAACCCGTTCGGGGGGCGCGGCGCGTCGGGCAACGGCGGCAATATCGGCGGTCCGGCGAACTGGGATCTGTTCACCCAATGGCGCTGGATCACGATCGAGAACCGCCCCACCCAAAAACCGTATTGAGAGGCGGCAATGGCGCACTTTCTATTGATTCACGGCGCCGCTCACGGCGGCTGGTGCTGGCACAAGGTGGTGCCGCTGCTGGAGGCGGCCGGTCATCACGTCCTGGCTCCGGATCTTCCGGGCCTTGGAACCGACAGCACGCCGCTCGCCGAACTCAGCCTCGATCTCTGGGTCGACCGTCTGGTCGACCTGGTCCAGGCACAGCCCCAGCCCGTCGTCCTGGTCGGCCATAGCCGGGGCGGCCTCCTCGTCAGCAAAATCGCCGAACGGATTCCGGAGCGGGTCGAGCGCGCCGTCTATCTGACGGCGTTCCTGCTGAAAGACGGCCAGACCTTGTGGCAAGAAGCTTCGACGGATCTCGACTCGATCATTCCGACCAACCTGATACCGGACGAGCAGTCCGGAACCTGGACCATCCGCAAGGAAGTCGTCATCGACGGCTTCTATGGCGATTGTTCCGCCGAAGATCTCGACTTCGTGTTTCCACGGTTGCGGCCGGAGCCCCTCTTTTCGCTCCATACGCCCATCCACGTGACGGCCGAGCGTTTCGGCCGCATCCCTCGGCACTTCATCGAATGCCTGGAGGATCGGGCCATTACCCTGCAGGCGCAACGCCGCATGCAGGCCGCCTGGCCGTGCGCACGGGTGTTTCAGCTCGCGACGTCCCATTCGCCCTTTCTGTCGGCGCCCGAGCGACTGGTCGAGGTTCTGCTGGCCGGCGAGGCGGCGCCGGCCGGGTTGTCGCGGGCCTAGGCCCAAAGCGACAAGCATGTGCATAATCGTTATTGTATATAACAATATTGCATGATTATAATACTGTGCGATCGACGGCCCAGTGTGCGGCCCAACGAGCAGCAACCGGTCACGTTCCATCCCAAGACGGAACACCGACAAAGAAATTTGGGAGGCAAGAATGATTCCGATCATCGGGCAGAACCTGTCCAAATCCCGACTCCTGTCCGGCATAGCCTTCGGTGTCCTGGCGGCGGCCGGCGTGGCGCGCGCCGACCAGATGGACGTGGGCGATCCGGATTGGGCCGTGCGCTGGGACAATACGATCAAGTATTCCAGTGCGTTCCGCGTTGCAGGGTATGATCCCGCCATCGGCGGCAATCTGCAGCCGCTCAACAGCAACACCAATGACGGCGACCAGAACTTCCGCAAGGGTTTGATCTCGAACCGCGTCGACCTTCTGTCGGAATTCGATGCGGTCTATCAGGACCATACCGGATTCCGCCTGTCGGCCGCCGGCTGGTACGACACGGTCTACAATCAGTCGACGACCAACCATGAAGTGACGACCTCGAACAATGCGTACGAGGGCGTGAACGAGTTTCCCCAGGGAACCCGGGTTCTGCACGGCAAGAACGTCGAAATCCTCGACGCACTGGTGTTCCATACGTTCGAACTGCCCGCCGATCAGACGCTCACCGTCCGGGTCGGGCGGTTCTCCCAGCTTTATGGCGAGACCCTGTTCATGGGGGCGAACGGCATCGCCGCGGCCCAAGCGCCGATCGACGTCGTCAAGGCGCTCTCCGTGCCCAATTCGCAGTTCAAGGAGATCATGCTGCCGGTCGGCCAGGTGTCCTTCAACTGGGAACTCGGCCACGGCCTCCTGCTCGGCGGCTATTATCAGTTCGAATATCGGCCGGATCGCCTGCCCGGCGTCGGCAGCTATTTCAGCGACGCCGACGTCTTCGGCGCCGGTGCCGAAACCCTGTGGCCGCCCGGGCAATTTGCAGGCGCCGTGCCGGGCCTCTTCTTCGCCCATGGCAAGGACCTGACCCCGGACAGCCAGGGCCAGGGCGGCGCGGAACTGCGCTGGAAAGCGACGAAGAACTGGGAGTTCGGCCTCTATTTCGCGAACTATCACGAAAAAGATCCCGCGGCCGCCTATCTGGTCGAGACCGGCGCCGCGCCCGTTACCTTCGCCGATGGGGTGAACGCGCTCCGGATCGGTGATTTCCGCAATGCCTATAACCAGAATGTCCAGACCTACGGTGCCAGCTTCGCCACCGCGGTCGGCGACACCAATGTCTCGGGCGAGGTGTCGTTTCGGCACAATCAGTCCCTCGCCACGGCCGACAGCGCCGGCGGCAACGGCGGCATCGTCTTCGCCAATGCCTCGAGCGACAATCTGAGCGCCACCCGTTATCTGCGCGGTGAAACCCTGCATGCCAACGTGTCGGCCATCTCACTCCTGACCGAGAATGGCATCTGGGACGGCGCCTCCATCGTCGGCGAATTGGGCTTCAACCACCTGATCGACATTCTGAACAAGGGCGACAGGGCGACGGTGCTGGGGCCGAACGGGGCGGTCTTCACCAACAGCATCATGTCTCTCAACCCGACCAGCACCCGGAGCGCGCTGGCCGCCCGGGCAGTGTTCGAACCGTCCTTCTTCCAGGTCATGCCGAACCTCGATCTCACGACCCCCATCGGCCTGGGCTACGGCCTCTACGGGCGGTCCGCGCTCGGTTCCCATATCGGCAATTTCAACGCACAGAACGTCGGCGACGTCAGCATCGGCGCCAAGGGGAAATACAACGAGGTCTGGAACGTCTCGCTGACCTACACGAGCTATTTCGGCCCGAAGGGTCAGCCGACGGCGGGTGGTGCCGAGCGCTACCTGTCTTATGCGCAGGATCTGCACGATCGCGACTTCATCGCGTTCTCGGTATCGCGCACGTTCTGAAAACAAGACGGGGGAGGACGAAGATGAACAACAAGACCAAGACCGTCGCCGGTACGGCGATCGTACTCGCCATGCTGTTGGCGGGCGCGGCCGAAGCTGCCGCCGACCAGGAAGACGCCGCGAAGCTCGGACACGAACTCACGCCGTTCGGCGCCGAAAAGGCCGGAAACAAGGATGGCACCATCCCGGCCTGGGACGGCGGCTTGACCCACGCGCTGATCCCCGGCACCGGCACGTTGCCCGCGGATCAATACCCAAACGAGAAGCCGCTCGTCGTCATCGACCAGAAGAACGTCGCGCAATATGCCGACAGGCTGAGCGAAGGCCAGAGGGCGCTGATCGCGAAATATCCCGACTATCACCTGGCGGTCTATCCGTCGCATCGGACTTTCGCAGCGCCGCAGTGGGTCTACGACAACGACCTGAAGAACGCGGCGGCCGGTCAGCTCGCGGACAATGGCCAATCGGTCAAAGGCGTCTATGGCGGCACACCATTCCCCATCCCCAAATCCGGCCTCGAACTCTATTGGAACCACGCGCTGCGCTACGTCTCGCCATCCAACAACTACAAGATCGCCAATTTCACCGGCAATTCCGACGGCTCCGTCACGATGACGGTGAGTGCCATCGACAATCACCAATCGCCCTACTACACGCCGGACGGATCGGCCGGCGCGTGGACCGGCGAATATGCCCTCGGCCGATTGCAGAACGTCGGCCCCGCCTTCAAGGCCGGGGAAATGCTGGTGATACGCGACAGCATCGATGCGGCGACGCCGCGCCAGGCCTGGCAATATCTCGTCGGCCAGCGCCGGGTTCGCCGGGCGCCGACGGTCGGTTACGACACGCCGGACTTCGTCGCTTCCGGCGCCAACTATTTCGACGAAGTCTTCGGCTTCTGGGGCGCTCCCGACCGCTATGACTGGAACCTGGTCGGCAAGCAGGAAATCTACGTTCCGTACAACGAGAACGCCTTCTTTCAGACGCCCGCCGATCAGGCTCTGACGGCCCATCATCCGAACGCCGACAAACTGCGGTGGGAGCTGCATCGCGTCTGGGTCGTGGAACTGAGCCTCGCCAACGGCAAGCGCCATGTCGTGCCGAAGAAGCGCATCTATTTCGACGAAGACAGCTACGCGGCCCTCATGACCGACGGCTACGACGCCGAAGGCAAGCTCTGGCGCACCTCTTACATGCTGCCGCTCGATGTCGCCGACGCCGGCTACGTCTATTACGACAGCACGATCGTCCACAACCTGCAGGCGGGCACCTACAGCGCGATCGAGGTGTTCAACGACGGCTATTACAAGAACGTGAACCCGCGCCCCGACAGCTTCTTCACCGGTGATGCGCTCGCCTCCGAAGGCGTCCGCTGATTTCCCCGAGCCTTGGGAGCGGTCGCGTCGCGCCGCTCCCATCTTTTCCCGAATTCGAGGCGGTTTCGATGCTGCGTGCAACAATCCTGGGCGCGTCGATGCTGCTGGCGGCGAGCGCCGGCGCCAGCGCCGCCGCACCGGCTGATCCCCTATCGACCCCGTCGATCCTGTCGCCGCACAGCATGGGCCTGCTGACGACGCGGGTGATCTGGACGGGCGAGCGTCTGGTTTCCGTCGGCGAACGCGGCACCATCCTGCTGTCGGATAATTTGGGCGCCACCTGGCGGCAGGTCCTGACGCCGGTGCGGACCACGCTCACCGGCGTCGCCTTTCCATCGCCCAAGGTCGGCTGGGTGGTCGGCAACGGCGGCATCGTGCTTTCGACCGGGGACGGCGGGGAGAGCTGGGCGAAGGCTTTCGACGGGCGGGACGCCGCCGCCATGGAACAGCAACAGGCCCAGGTGGACCTCGCAGCGACGCCAGACGACGCTCGGGCACAGCGGCGCCTCCGCGAAGCCGAGGCGCTGGTAACCGACGGGCCCGACAAGCCGTTCCTCGATATCCGCTTCTTCGACCACGATCGCGGCCTGATCGTCGGTGCCTACGGGCTCGCGTTCCGGACCGAGGACGCCGGCCGACACTGGTCCTCGATCATGGGCCGGATCGATAATCCCGATGGTCGCCACCTTTACGGGATCGCGACGACCGCGACCGGCATCTTCCTGGTCGGCGAGCAGGGCGCGATCTTCCGCTCGACCGACGCCGCGCTGAGCTTTCAAGCATTGGCGCCGGTCGGACGGGGCACGCTGTTCGGCATCGTGGCTGGCAGAAGCGGCGCGCTCGTCGCCTACGGTCTGCGAGGCGCCCTGTTCCGAAGCACGGACGACGGTGCCAGCTGGGCCCGGATCGTCGCGGGGTCCGCGAGCATCAACGGTGGCGCGCTGTTGTCCGACGGCAGCATCGCGCTGGTCGACGACGCGGGAAATCTCAAACGGAGTGGCGATGACGGGCGATCCTTTGCGACCAGCCCCTTGCCCCGGCCGATGCCGTTTTCCGCCCTGGAGCAGATCCCGGACGGCACGCTCGTCCTCGCGGGACCGCAAGGCAACCTCCGCCTCACCATGGCAACCGAAGCACAGGGAAACCAGCCGTGAGCCCCGATACGTCGCTGGCCCAGCACCCGCCGATCCGGAACCTGGCGGATTTCGATAAATCGTCCGGAAGCCTGCTGGAACGCCTTCTGTTCAACCACCGCCTGGCGATCATCCTGCTCTGCGCGCTGACGACCATCGTCCTTGGATATCAGGCAACCAAGCTCGAACTGGCCGCCAGCTTCGAGAAGATGATCCCGACCAAGCAGCCGTTCATCGTCAACTACTTCGATCACAAGAACGATCTGGCCGCGCTCGGCAACGTCGTTCGCATCGCCATCGAGAACCGGACCGGCTCGATCTTCGACAGCGACTATCTGGAGACGCTGCGCCAGATCAACGACGAGGTGTTCCTGATCCCCGGTGTCGAACGCCCGTATATGAAATCACTCTGGACGCCGGCGACCCGCTGGACCGGCGTGACCGAGGACGGGTTGGACGGCGGCCCGGTCATCGATGACACCTACGACGGATCGCCCGCCTCGCTCGAGGCGGTGCGCCACAACGTCGAGCGATCGGGCGAAATCGGTCAGATCGTCGCCGCCGATTTCAAGTCGAGCATCGTGCTGGTGCCGCTGTTGGAGCGTAATCCGGAAACCGGAAACCGGGTCGACTATCGCGCGTTCAGCCAGCGGATGGAAAAGCTCCGCGTCGATCACCAATCCGATAAGATCGCCATTCATATCAACGGCTTTGCCAAGATGGTGGGCGATCTCATCATCGGCATGCACCAGGTTCTGATCTTCTTCGTCGTCGCGATCGGGATCTGTTCGGGCCTGCTTTTCTGGTACACGCGCTGCATCCGCAGCACCGTGGTCGTGATGGCCTGCTCCTGCATCGCGGTGGTCTGGCTACTGGGTCTGCTGCCAAGCCTGGGCTATGAGCTCGATCCCTATTCCATCCTGGTGCCGTTCCTGGTGTTCGCCATCGGCATGAGCCACGGCGCTCAAAAGATGAACGGCATCACCCAGGATATCGGGCGCGGCACCCATCGCCTGATCGCAGCCCGCTACACCTTCCGGCGCCTGTTCGTCGCCGGTCTCACGGCACTGGTGGCCGATGCCGTCGGTTTCGCCGTGCTGATGCTGATCCAGATCCGGGTCATTCAAGAGCTGGCGATCGCCGCCAGCATCGGCGTCGCGGTGCTGATCTTCACCAACCTGGTCCTATTGCCGATCCTGCTGTCTTATCTGGGTGTCAGTGCCACCGCCGCCCGGCGCAGTCTGGCGGCGGCCGAACAGCCGCTGCCGCAGGCCGATGCTTCGAAGAACCCGCTGTGGCACTTCCTCGACCGCTTTACCCGCCCCCGGCTCGCCGCCCCGGCGATCGGCTGCGCCCTGGCGCTCGGCATCGGGGCCGCGATCGTCGGTCACCATCTGAAGATCGGCGATCTCGAACAGGGCGCCCCGGAACTGCGGCAGGATTCCGCCTACAACCGTGACGACGCCTATATCACCGGCAACTACGCCGCCAGCAGCGACATCTTCGTGACCATGGTCACGACGCCGCCCGGGCAATGCGCGCGCTATGACACGCTGATGCGGGTCGATGCGCTGGAATGGGGGCTGTCCCAATTGCCGGGCGCGGAAGGCACCCTGTCCCTGGCGAGCATCGCCAAGCGGATGGGCATGGGCATGAACGAGGGCAACGCCCGCTGGTACGACGTGCCGCGCAATCAGGACACACTCAACTTCGTCGTCAACCGGGCGCCGCGGGAAGTGTTCAACGTCAATTGCGATTTCCTCGCGGTCTATACCTATCTCAGGGACCACAAGGCGGACACGCTGACGGAGGTGAGCGAGGCGGTCGGCCGTTTTGCCGCCGAGAACGACAGCGCCGACGTGCATTTCCTCAGGGCGGCCGGCAATGCCGGGATCGATGCGGCGACCAACATCGTGGTGAAGGCCGCCAATGGCGAGATGCTGGTCCTGGTCTACGCCGCGGTCGTCATCCTGTCCTTCGTCGCCTTCCGGTCGTGGCGCGCCGTCGTCTGCGCGGTTCTGCCGCTATTGCTCACCTCGACCCTCTGCGAGGCGCTGATGGTGTCGCTGGGCATCGGCGTCAAGGTGGCGACCCTGCCGGTGATCGCGCTCGGCGTCGGCATCGGTGTCGACTATGCGCTCTATGTTCTGACGGTGACCCAGGCGCATCTGCGCCAGGGCCTGTCGCTGTCCCAGGCCTATTATCGCGCGCTGCTCTTCACCGGCCGCGTCGTCGTGCTGACTGGCTGCACGCTCGGCATCGCGGTCGCCACCTGGGCATTCTCACCGATCAAGTTTCAGGCCGACATGGGCATCCTGCTCGCGTTCATGTTCGTGTGGAACATGCTGGGCGCCCTCATTCTTTTGCCGGCGCTCGCCTGCTTCCTGCTGAAGGGCGGCCACGACGGAAAAACCGTTCCGGCCGGTGCCCAGGGCGTCGCGATCGATGGATGACGCCAGCCGGCCGTCGTCAGTCGTAGTCGGCCACGACGTCTTCGACGCCTGGAGCGCTGTCGATGAGTTGATAGAGCATCTTCAGCAAGGCGGTCTTCGGCTCCTTACCCAAGAGGCCGGCCAGATGATCTTCGAGCTGGCGATGGATTTCCTCCATGCGCGCAACGAAATCCACGCCATAGGCGGTGAGAATCAAGGAGTGGGAGCGCCGGTCGTGCACGGACGCGTCGCGGCGGATGAGGTCGCGCAGTTCCAGTTCGTCGAGCAGGCGCACCAGGTTGGCGCGCTTGATAAACAGCGCCTCGCTGAGCTGGGTCTGCTTGATCCCCGGATTGCGCGCAATGATGGTCAGGATGCTGAATTGCGACGGACGGATGCCAATACCGTCGAAGCGGGCTTTGAACTCCTTGAAGACGGCAAGTTGCGCGCGTCGCAAGGCGTAACCCAGGACCGAGGGCAGATAGCCCGTATCGACGATATCGACCGTGCTCCGGCCGCTGGATCCGGGCGCCATCGCCGCTTCATTCGCCTTGCGACCGCTGGCGCGACGAGCCACCCGAACCTCCTATAACTGTTTCATTTTGCAACGAATGTGCCGACCATCATCTGCGGTTTGCCTATCCCGCACAAGGTCGATCTCCATGGGAGGCCTTACCTCGACCGCCAACGAATTTCGCTCGGAATTAGCCTAACCGCACATTGACGTTAATTATAATTGTTATATAATATAACTATGTTGAAGCTTGCGGATGCGCCCATCGCGCGGGCGATGCAATCCCCATCAGGAGCAACACATCATGGCGTCGTACAAAGACCGGTGGGACACGATCAAGGTCCTCGTCGAGGACGGCATTGCCTGGCTGTATTTCAATCGACCGGACAAACGGAACTGCATGAGCCCGACGATGAACAAGGAGATGCTGGAAGCACTCGAGGCCCTGGAGCTCGATGCCGCCGCCGGCGTCGTCGTACTGACCGGCGAAGGGGCTGCCTGGTCGGCGGGCATGGATTTGAAGGAATATTTCCGCGAGACGGACGGTCAGCCCGAAGTCGTGCAGGAACGCGTGCGCCGCGATGCCTCGACCTGGCAATGGCGCCTGCTCAGAACCTACAGCAAGCCGACCATTGCCATGGTCAACGGCTGGTGCTTCGGCGGCGCCTTTTCGCCGCTCGTCGCCTGCGACCTCGCCATCGCGGCCGATCAGGCGGTCTTCGGCCTGTCCGAGATCAACTGGGGCATTCCGCCGGGCAATCTGGTCAGCAAGGCCCTGGCCGACACGATCGGGCACCGCAAGGCGCTGCATTACATCATGACCGGCGATACGTTCACCGGCGCCGAGGCGGCGGAGATGGGGCTCGTCAACAAGGCGGTTCCGCTCGACGCGCTGCGGGACGAGACGATCGCGCTGGCCAACAAGCTGCTGAAAAAGAACGAGGTGGTGCTGCGCGCGGCCAAGATCGGCTTCAAACGCTGCCGGGAACTGACGTGGGAGCAGAATGAGGATTACCTCTATGCCAAGCTCGACCAGGCCGCGTATCGCGACCGTGAAGGCAGTCGGGAAAAAGGTATGAAGCAATTCCTGGACGACAAGAGCTTCAAGCCGGGACTCGCGAGCTTCAAACGGTAGGGATGAGCCATGACGAACGCCGTTTCGATGGCCGCCCCGTCGGCCATCCGTCGCCTGCTGCGGCCCCGGTCGGTCGCGATCCTCGGCGTGTCGCCGACGCCGACGGCCCTGGGATCGGCCGTCCTGCGCAATCTGGATCGGGCCGGCTATAGCGGCGCGATTCACCTGATCAATCCGAAATACGCGGAGATTCAAGGCCGCCCCTGCCTCAAGTCCGTCGGGGATCTGCCGGACGGCGTCGATTGCGTGGTGCTGGCCATCCCGCGGGCGGCCGTCCTGGAGGTGCTCGCCGCCTGTGCCCGCAAGCAGGTCGGTGGTGCCATCGTGTTCTCGGCCGGCTTTGCCGAGGCGGGCGAAGTCGGGCGGGCCGATCAGGCCGAGATCGCCCGGATCGCCCGCACCCATGGTATGGCGATCGAGGGGCCGAACTGCCTCGGCATGGTGAATTACGTCGATGGCACCCCGCTCACCTTCGTCGATATTCCCGAACGGCGCCCGAGCGGTCGCCCCGGCGTGGCCATCCTGTCCCAGAGCGGCGCCATGGCGGCGGTACTGACCGTCGGTATTCACGGGCGCGGGCTGGAGCTTGCCTATTCCGTCTCGACCGGCAACGAGGCGGCGAGCGGCATCGAGGATTATCTGGAGGAACTGCTCGACGATCCGCAGGTCCCGGTCGTGGCCATAATCGTCGAGCAGTTCCGCCAGCCGCGCCGCTTCCTCGATCTGGCGGAACGGGCGCTGCGGCAAGGCAAGCGCATCGTGCTGCTGCATCCCGGCCGCAGCGGCGCCGCCCGGGCATCGGCGGCCACGCATACCGGCGCCATGGTCGGCGACTATCATGTCATGCGCACCAAGGTCACCCACGCCGGCGTCGTGGTCGTCGATCGGCTGGAAATGCTGTTGGACGTGGCGGAAATCATGATGCGTTGCCCGGTGCTGCCGCAGCGCGGGGCCGCCGTGATGACCGAATCCGGTGCGTTCAAAGCGCTGACGCTGGATCTGTGCGAGGAGGCCGGGCTCGATCTTCCCGCCGTGAGCGACGTCACCGCCGTGGCATTGCGCGCAGCGCTGCCCGATTTCATCCCACCGACCAATCCACTGGATCTCACCGCCCAGGCGCTGGTCGATCCGGATCTCTATAGCCGGACATTGTCGGTCCTGCTGGGCGACGAAAGCTACGGCTGCATCGTGATGGGTATCATCCTGTCCGATCCGGCCACCTGCGCGCTCAAATTTCCGGCAATCCTCGATGCCATCGGTCGGCTTCGACCGGAAAAGCCCCTGATCTTCGCCGGCCTGGACGAAGGTGCCGAGGTGCCCTCGACCTATATCGAGCAATTGCGTGGCTTCAACGTGCCGTTCTTCCCCACCGCCGAACGGGCCTTGACCGCGGTGGCCTGCCTCGCCGAGGCCGCGGCGAGACAGGGCCGGTCTGCGCCCGCGACGCCGCTCGAGCCGGCGGGCCTGGCCTCCGGTATCATTCCCGAATATCGCGCCAAGCAGATCCTGCGGACGCTGGATATCCCGGTTCCGGAGGGCGAACTCGCCACGACGCTCGAAGAAGCTCATGCCGTGGCGAAGCGGGTCGGCTATCCGGTGGCGCTGAAAGCGCAGTCGCCCGATCTCTCCCACAAAAGTGACGTGGGCGGGGTCGTGCTCAATCTCGCAACGGCCGAAGCGCTCGTCCAAGGCTGGGGCCAGCTGCACCGGGCCGTCATCGCGGCCTGCCCAGGATTGGCGCTCGACGGCGTCCTGGTCGAAGCCATGGGCGCTCGGGGCACCGAACTGATCGTCGGTGCACGCAACGACCCGGAATGGGGAACGGTCCTGCTGATCGGCCTGGGCGGCGTCCTGGCAGAGGCGCTGCACGATGTGCGGCTGTTGCCGCCCGATCTCGGCCAGGCCGCCATCGTCGACGAACTGCACCGGCTCAAAGCGGCTGCGTTGCTGCGCGGCTTCCGCGGCAACCCGCCGCTGGACGTGGAGGCCGCCGCCCACATCGTCGCGCGGCTGGGTGCGTTCATGGCGGCCAATCTGACCGTGGCCGAGGTCGACATCAACCCGGTCATGCTCCATCCATCAGGACGGGGTGCGGTGGCGCTCGATGCGTTGATCTCGGTACGCTGACCCGGCGAACCGGGTAGGATGAAAGGGGGAACGATGGAGATCAGGGCGGCAGTGACGCGGGCGCCGAGCGCGCCCTTCTCGATCGAGGCGCTGGATCTGGAAGACCCTCGCCCCGGCGAGGTCCTGGTCCGTATCGTCGCGACCGGCATCTGCCATACCGACATGGTGATGCGGGATCGGCATCTGCCGGTGCCCCATCCGGTCGTGCTCGGTCATGAAGGCGCCGGCATCGTCGAGCGCGTCGGGGCCGATGTCACCAAGGTCGCCGCCGGCGACCACGTCGTGATGAGCTTCAATTCCTGCGGCGTGTGTCCCAGTTGCCGAGAGGATGCCGAAAGCTATTGCCACGATTTCTTCGGTCGCAACTTCCTCGGCACGCGATCCGACGGCAGTTCCGGTCTGTCGCAGCGCGGTGGACCCATTCATGGCAATATCTTCGGTCAGTCGTCTTTCGCCAGCCACGCGCTCTGCCATGAACGCAATGTCGTCGTCGTGCCGAAAGACGTGCCGCTCGAACTGATGGGCCCGCTTGCCTGCGGCATCCAGACCGGCGCCGGCGCGGTCATGAACGCGCTCCGCATCGGGGCGGGCCGGAGCCTCGCCGTGTTCGGCCTGGGCTCGGTCGGCCTCAGCGCCGTCATGGCGGCGCGGATCGTCGGGGCATCCCGGATCATCGCCGTGGATCTGCATCCAGGCCGGCTGGCGCTGGCCAAGGAGCTTGGAGCCACCGACCCCATCGATGCCGCCGACACGGACGTTGTCGCCGCGATCATGGCCCTGACCGGATATGGCGTCGATTTTTCGATCGATGCGACCGGGGTCCCCGCCGCGATCGAGCAGGCCGTGCGCGTGCTGGCCCCGCGCGGAACCTGCGGCATCGTTGGCGCTTCGCCGGCCGGCGCGCGGCTGAGCACCGACTTGACCCACCTGCTGAGCGGGGGCCGGCACATTCGCGGCATCGTCGAGGGCGACAGCCGGCCGGATATCTTCATCCCGCGTCTGATCGACCTCCATCGTGGCGGCAGCTTTCCGTTCGATCGACTGGTCCGGTTCTATGAATTCACGGACATCAACCGCGCCGTCGAGGACTCCGAAAGCGGCAGAGCCATCAAGCCCATCGTACGTGCGCCGTCCTGATCCCGGACGGCCACGCTCTTTGGACAAAGCAGGTTATTCGCCGGTGTGCCGGAACGAGTGGGTTCGAGGCGTTTGCGGAAAGCCGCAGGTCATGTGCGGGGAGTGTTCAAGTCAGGCATTCGTTCTGTTGAGCGACGACGCTCTTCGGTCCCATCTTACCGGCGATAGATCCCTCGTCCCGCCATACGCTCTGCTTCCCGCCAATTTCGGTCAATGGGCAACGACTCGATAGAGCGTTTCGGCCAAGGCTTCGCGGTCCAGCGAGGGCAACGGCAGTGCGGATCTGCGGATGACACCGACAGCCTCCAATTTCCGCCAGACGCCCTTGTCGATCTGAATGGCAACGCCTGTCGTCATCCAGAATTCGTCTGGCCGGAACAGCCGAAGCGCCACTTCCACGCCGGCGAAAGCAGACGCCTCAAGACCGCGGTCGACCACCCACAGGCGCTGGCCCGAGATCAGATCCGTGAGATCGACTCCGGCACCGCGATGACAGCCGTCGACGCGGAAGATCGAGAACACGGTGGCACCCATGGCCCCCAGCACTTTCTGAGCGAGAGCGGGGCGTCGATCCGGTTTCTCGGCTGCGTACCGATGCACCGCTGCCCTTCCGCCGCTGTCCGGCGCGTAGAGCGCAAGATCGGCGGCGGGGGCGAGGTCATCCAGATCCCACCCGTTCCCTTCGTCCTTCGCCTCGATCAGGCCAAGGCGAAGCGCAATCTGCGTGATCGAGCCCGTCCAGAGCCGCTTCGCCAAGTCGGTCTGGAGGTCGGTATTGGTCCGGCGATACTCATCATACCGGGCGAGAATGGCCTCGCGAATGCCGCCGTCGCCGGCCGGCCCGTCGGCCGGGACGTAGGGAATTGCGCCGTTCTCGAAGGCGGCGATCTGGAGCGGGCGCGGCAGGCCGCGAGCATCGACCGTGAAACCATCGAACTCAACCATCCAAACCATCGGCATGGACCCGAGACGGCTCGGCAACAGCCAGCGATGATCCCAGCGCTTGATGTCGAGCGCATCCCGCACGGCCTTGGCCTTGTTGCTGCCGGTGCTCACGCCGACGCCGAAACCGGCGCACAGTGCCTGCATCGACATGGATGGCGTCGAGCTCTTGTCGGTGAGGAAGTTCGCCTGGCCCAAGGCATACAGGACGCCGCACGCCCATGTGGGCGCGGTTCCTGAGACGATCGGACTCGGTCGCTTGCGGCACAGCGCCGCCACCGCCCGTCGGGCCAGGGTGGCATATTCCTCGTTGAGATGCTGACGACAGAATGCGTCCGTTAGGGCAACCACCGCTTGGTGGTGCGCGGCCATCGCCTTCGGCACTGAGTCCTTCATGCCCCAGGATGCTCCGGACCAGGGTTCGCCGGATTGCCGAGCCGGCGCAACCGCTTGACGCGATGCTTCTGATAGGCCGCGATCTCGCGCGCCAGCGGTGCCTTGCGATCGAAAACCAGATGGGTGATCGACACCAAGAAAGCTTTCACGCCCTCCTCCTGGCCGAAGTCGAGCTTGCAGAGAATGCCGCCTTCATCGCCGCTATAGCTGGCCCATGTGATGTTGCATCGTGACGGATCGGTTCCCGGCGATTCGGCCTTGATCATCGCGGCCAAGGCCGGCTCCGTAGTCGCGGCAAGGGGTAGAGACGCCGTGAGCTTGGCGAGGAGCCGTTCGACTTGGTCGGGATTATCGATCACTGAATGCGGCCAATCTTTGGGTGGGCGCGCCATTCTAGAGGTCCCCGGAGATTCCTGCCAAGCGCCCCGAACCGCTCATGATCGCCGGCATGCGCCACCAGGCCTTCGCCCACCGGAATACCCATCTCGCTCTAAACTGCCCTGCTCGACACCGGCCCGGAAATGCCAGCCTCTCTGATCTTGCGAGAAATCCCGCTGCCGGGAGCTGCGAGTGCGTCTGGAGATATCCAGCCGTCTTCGCCATCAGCGGAGCGGCCGTATCGCCTCGGCGATCTTCGCGACGTGGCGCAGATCGGTGCCGCAGCATCCCCCGAAGATGTTGATCCACGGCATGCGGGCTGCCAGCGATCGATAGTGCTCGGCAAGCTCGCCAGGATCGCCGGCGTCGAGTTCGCTCGCGCCGTCGAGTTCGGCGTGGCTTTTGGTCGAGGCGTTGGCGCGCAAGCCCCTTATCCGCCGTGTCCAATCGGCCTGCCCGAGGGCCGGAGCGAAGTGAGTCGGATGGGCGCAGTTGATCATGTAGTAGGCACAATAGCCGTTCGACGCCGCCTCGACTTCGCGAACGGCATCGCCGAGGCTCTGGCCGGTCGCCAGCATGCCGTCGGCTTCGACCGTGAAGGACAGCGCTGCCGGCATCCCGACGCGGCGCGCGGCGCACAGGAAACCGGCTGCTTCGGACGCCTGGCTGAAGGTCATGCCGCTTATCATGTCGGCTTCAGTCTGAACCAACCAGCCGATCTGTTCGCTGAAATAATCTTCGGCTTCCCGAACCGGGATGACCACCTCGGGGCTGTAAGCGTCGCCGCGTGGCCCGATGATCGCGTTCAGGACGATCGGTTTTGCAGGGTTGGCGAACCGCCGTCTCAACCCGGCGATGAAACGAATGCTTTCCTCATTCGCGGCTTTCAGCTCGGCCACGGTCGCACCCAGCGCATCGGCCCAGTGGCGATGCGCCTTCCATGTCGCACTGTGTAGGATGAAGCCCGCGCCGACCTCGCGTGCGAGCGACAGGAAGCCGTCGAAGTAGCGATCCATCGCCGCCCGCCCCGTCTCGCTCGACAACAGCGTGTGGGCTGCGAACCCTTCGATGGCGATGCCATGATTGAAGATGAGGTCGGTCTCCAGACCCCCGTCCGTCAGGAACAAATCGCTCGATAGCTGCGGTAGAGAATGGCGGTAACGAGCTGTTCGCGGCGCAGTTTCGCTACCCATGGGCTTTCCCCGTCATTGATCGCGACGTCGTCCCGTATCAAGCCGAACCGGCCGCGCCGAATTTCGCCCGGACCGCCGATGATAGAGGGATCATTTCAAGAGATCGATCGGCTGGATCGGCAGGAAGCTCAGCATCGCTTCAGTCCCGATGCTCGTACAGGGCCATCTCGGTTGACGAGGTCGCTTGCCAGGTGCCCCAGGCAATCACCAGCCTCCACGAGGGCGAAGGTTCGGACGCAGATGGCGAGGCCGGCCGATTTGAAGTGGACTTCCACCGGAGGCAGCCACGGGTTCACCGGGTCGTAAATGCGCCCGGCCAGGGCGCCCTCGGGAAGCTCGTCGCCGAGGGAAAACACGGGTTCGAACACGCCGGCTTGCGGCGCGAAAGCGAAGAGGCCGTCATCGTTCATCGACAGGAAACGAATATAGGCTGGCGCAGATGGCTCATCGTCGCGGAGAACGCCGATATGCCGCATGAGCCCGGCGATCCCATCCTGCAACTCCCCAACCCCTTTGGGATTCACGCTCGATCCGCCGCCAAACTCCCCTGTCAGGAAGTGACATTTATTGTGATAAGCCGCATTGCCGAAGACACGATCTTCGCCATCCGGCGACCTGCGGCTGTCGAAAAAGGCGACGCGCGTTGGGGCGAAGGCGGCGATCAGACCGTCGATGATCTGCATGTCTTCAGGGTCGTCCCACCTCGGCGCCAAGAGCGTGGGTAAGTACTGCAGCGATGACCCACCGGAATGCATGTCGATGGCGTAGTCGGCAAGCGGTAGAAGCTCGCTGGCCACGAAGTGAGCGATGATCTGGGTCACGGACCCGTTGCGGTTACCGGGGAAAGTTCGATTGAGGTTCAGCCCGTCGATCGGCGACGTGCGCGTTCCCGCCAGATAGGCCGGATGATTGACCGACGGGAGAATGATGACGCGGCCGGACACTGGAAGTTTTTCGAGTTTCTGCATCAGTTTCGTCAGGACGATCGGTCCTTCGTATTCATCGCCGTGCACGCCGCCGGTCAACAGCAGGGTTGGGCCATCGCCGTTCTTGGCGACAGCAATGGGTATCGGAATGTGACCATAGGCGGAGCGGTGCACCGAGTGGGGAACGCGCAGGTGTCCGAACCGCACGCCCTCGTCCTCCAGTGAGATCGAACAGGAAATCATCGATTTTTGGGACATCGCTTGGTCTTCCCGTCGCGGAGCATTCGCATGGCTTAGGCGCTGGACCGTCGCGAATTGGCAGGAACACGGCGGAGGCTTCGCGGACCAGCCCGGATCGATGGATTCCAGGCGAACGGAGGCGACCTGTCCGGACGGGCAGCGGGTCCAGGCCAGCCGCCCTCCACAAATAAGCGCGCGTGTAGTTTCGCCATGAAGAACGATTATGGCCGCGGCCTGTCTGTCGACGGCAGCCGGCTATGGAGCCGTCGCGGTTGCTGCGCGGACGTCTCGCAGCCACCCGCGCGCGTCAGGTGCGAGGCCGTACTGGAGTTGCCTGACAGCGTTGTAGAGGCGCTGCGTCATCGGACCGATCCTACCGCCGCCGATCGTAACACGATGGTCCCGAAAGGCGATCTCGCCGATCGGTGCCACGATTGCGGCCGTGCCGGTACCCCAAACCTCCTTCAGGCTGCCGTCGTTTCCGGCTGCGATGATCTCGTCGATAGCGATAGGACGTTCGCTGACCTTGAGGCCCCAGTCGCGCATGATCGCAAGACAACTGTCTCGGGTAACACCGGCGAGGATGGTATCACTCAATGGCGGTGTAATGATCTCGTCGGCGATCTGAACCATGATGTTCATCATTCCGACCTCGTCGAGATAGCGGTGATGCACGGCGTCCAGCCAGAGCACCTGATCGAAGCCTTCCGCCTGGGCCTGGTGTGCCGCAAGCAGGCTGGCGGCGTAGTTTGCGGGCGTCTTCGCCGATCCCAGCCCGCCTGGCGCGGCGCGGGAAAATCGGTCGGACGCGAGGAGGCGTAGCGGGCTGAAGCCGTTCGGATAATAGTCACCAACCGAAGACATGATCAGGAAGTAGACGAATTCGTTCGCAGAGCGGACGCCCAGGAACGGCTCTGTTCCGACGATGGTCGGCCGGAGATAGAGTGCCGCCGGCGCGGGCGGCGCCCAGTCGCGATCGCGCTCGAGCAGTTGGTCGAACGAAGCGCAGATGAAGCGTTTGTCGAGCGTCGGCATGCAGAGCCGTTCGGCAGATCGATTGAGCCTTTCCGCGTGCGCCTCCGGCCGGAAGGTGCGCAAGATATCGTCGTGACCGAGGAATGCCTTGAGGCCGTCGAAGACGGCCTGGCCGTAGTGCAGCACCGTCGCCGCGGGATCGAGCGGAAGCGGCCCTCTATCGACGATTCGGGGGTCATGCCAACCGAGCCTGCGATTATAGTTGGCCAGGAACATGTGGTCCGTGAAGACCGTGCCGAAACCCGACGGGAGCGGTCTTTGAAGTCCAATGTCGTGAACGGGTGCCATTGCGTCTAACCTTGTCCTATCACTGACGGGAGGGAATGCGCGCTTTCAGACCGTTCGATGCCGTCGAGCGGATGCGTTTTCGTAGAAATTGCCGCAATGCCGGTGCGCACGATCTCGATGTCGGCAGCGGAGGTCAATCGGGTCAGGAAGCGATCGATTTGCTGCGTCGTGCCCGTCAATTCGAAGATGGCTGCTGCGTCGGCGTGAGACCTGATTGTCCGAATGCTTTCAATCTCGGCGAGATTGACCATGTCGATGCTCGCGACATCGCACGGCCTCAATTTGATAAGCGCGAGTTCGCGCGCGACGAAATCCTCCGTCTCATTCAGGTCGAACACGGAGTGCACGGGGATCAATCGACCGAGCTGCGCGATGATCTGTTCGACGATCGCGGTGGAGCCCGTCGTCAGAATGGTAAATCGGGCGCGTTTGCGATCGATCGGCGCCACTGTCAGGCTATCGATATTGTAGCCGCGCCCCGACAACATGCCCGCGATACGCGCCAGGACGCCTGGTTCGTTGTCGGAAACGATGGAAATGATCGCGCGGCGCTCGTCGGATTCTGTCATCATGACCTAATTAAATGAACATCTGTTTCTCATATTAAACAAGGTTCAAATTTTATGTCAACGATGCAGATCGCGCTCGCGCGCTTCGGCGTGTCGGTCGCGTCTAGTCGAGAGTCCGGATCGACGAACCGACGTCGCCACCGAGCATTGCGAGATTGCGCCTTTGAGATCGTTCGATAACCTGGTCCACCGGGCCCTCGCCAGGCCCGTCGTGCCGTCGGAGGCGCTGGCGCAGAGCAGACGGAAGAACGACGGAGAGTTTGCCTTATCCGCCCGGTAGCGCATGCCGCGATCATCTCGCGATGGGCTGGAATTCGTATTGGTGGCAACGTGAACGAAGAGATTTGAATGGCGTATCGCAAGACGGATCGGGTCCGCGAGCAATTGGAAGACAAGCGGCTTCGCATTCTATCGGCCACCCGCCATCTCGTCATGGAGGGTGGTTCGCTCGATGCACCCATTGTCGAAGTGGCGCGGCGGGCGTCTGTCGCGACCGGCACCGTCTACCGGTATTTCCCATCGAAGACCGACCTTCTGACAGAGGTCGTTCGCCTCGCCTCGCAGCACGAACTCGACGTGATCGCGGGCATCGCCCAATCCGACGCGCGCGCGCGCGATCGGCTCGACACTGCGGTGTCGACTTTCGTGGACCGCGCCCTGCGCGGGGCTCGGCTCGCCCGCCTGCTTATCGTCGAGCCGATCGACGTCGGCATTTCAGGCGCGCGACGGCACTATCGTCGGGCGCTGGCACTGGTGATCGCGCGGATCGTTGCGGACGGCGTCGAAACCGGTGAATTCGCCCAACAGAACCCTGCTGCGGCTGCGGCGGCGATCGTCGGCGCCTTGATGGAGTCGTTGAACGACGCATTGGCGACGGAAAGCGCAGTGACGGAAGAGCCATCCGTCGATCTCGTCGACGAGATGCGCGCCTTCTGCCTCCGGGCGGTGGATGCATCGAAGACGCACTAACCCGGCAAAGCAAGGGAGCGATCCTCGCGCGCGGCCTGATGCAGGACGCGGGGCTTCTTGACAGCGGCATCCCTTCCGTATGAAATGAATTGTGTTCATTTCATACGGAAGGGATGCACTATGCCGGTCACTCTCGCGAAAAAGGACGTGGCGACCCATGAGGTCGTCAACCAGGTGCCGTTCCTGCCCGACGTGAACCTCTACGAAGGCGACGCTATCCTGCGCGAGACCGTAGACCGGGAGGGAGGCGGTTGGGCGGAACAGGATCTGGCGGCATTCGGCGCAGTCTGCGGCAGCGAGGCCACTCGGGAACTCGCTCGGCAGGCGAACCGACATTTGCCCGAACTCAAGACGCACGACCGGCGCGGCGAACGCATCGATCTCGTCGAGTACCACCCTTCCTATCACGAACTCATGCGCATTTCATTTGGCGCGGGGGTGCATTCTTATGCTTGGAACAACAAGCGCCCGGGCGCGCACGTCGCACGCGCGGCGCTCAGCTATCTATGGAACCAGGCCGAGAATGGCACCGCTTGCCCTACCGGAATGAATTATTCCGCGGTTCCGATCATCCAGCAGACGGCGGTCATTGGGGAAACCTGGGCGCCGGCGCTGAATTCGACCGCATACGACCCTCGGCCGATTCACATTTCCAAAAAGACCGGCGCCACGATCGGCATGACCCTGACGGAAAAGCAGGGCGGGTCGGACCTGCGCGCCAACACGACACGGGCGGTCGCCGTCGACGGCGCCGGTCCGGGAGCGCTCTACGAGATCACCGGGCACAAATGGTTCTGCTCGGCGCCGATGTGCGACGGCTTCTATACGCTGGCCTATACCGACCGGGGCCCGACCTGCTTCATCATTCCGCGTATCCTGCCGGACGGCAGCCGCAACAATTTTTTCATCCAACGGCTCAAGGACAAGCTCGGCAACCGGTCCAACGCGTCGTCGGAGGTCGAATTCAGGAATACGCTGGCCTACGCTCTCAGCGAAGAAGGACGAGGAATTCGGGCCGCCGTCGGCATGATCCACCTGACCAGACTCGATTTCACCTTGGGCTCGGCGGCAATGATGCGGCACGCCCTGACGCAGGCGCTGCATCACACCAGCCATCGCAGTGCGTTTCAGAGAAGGCTGATCGACCAGCCGCTCATGCGCAATGTGCTGGCCGACCTCGCGGTCGACAGCGAGGCCAGCACGCTCCTCGCCTTCCGTGTCGCGCGGGCCTGCGACGAGGTGCAGCGCGGCGACGAAGGTGCACGCCGGTTCGAGCGCATCGCCGTCGCAATCGCGAAATATTGGACCTGCAAGCGCGCTTCCGCTTTCATCCATGAGGCGCTCGAATGCCACGGCGGCAACGGCTTCGTGGAAGAGCATCTGATGGCCAGGCTCTATCGGGAGGCGCCGCTCAACAGCATCTGGGAAGGGTCGGGCAATGTGATCGTGCTCGATGTGATGCGGGCCTTCCAGCGTGAGCCGGACTCGATCGCCGCTTTCCTCGACGAGGTCAAGAAGGCGAAGAACGCCGATCACCGGCTGGACAAGCACATCGCGCGGCTCGAGCAGGAATTGTCGAACCTCGCCGATTTCGAACACCGCGGACGGCACCTGGTCGAGATGATGGTGTTCGCGCTACAGGGTGCATTGCTCGTCCAGCATTCGACGCCGGCGGTGGCAGACGCTTTCTGCGCCGCGCGCCTCGACGGCCGATGGGGCCGCGCTTTTGGAACCTTGCCGCCCGATGTCGATATGGAGGCGATCCTGTCGCGGGCGCGGCTCGCGGTCTGAGGCACGTTCGATCGCGGCTCTCGAAGCGCACGCAGGGTGAGGCTCGGGAGTACGCCGCCGACACCCGCCACGTCACTCCGCTTCGTCGGTACGGCCCTCATTCCGGCGGTCCCGCAACAACGAGAATTTCCGGGTTAGAGGATCCAGATCCTCGGTTTTCCCGAACAGCACGATCGTCACGTAATCGACGTCGTGCCCGCGGGCCGCGCCGGTAAGCTCGACCTGATGTTCGGCCGAGCTGCCGCCGATCATGGCGGAGATGAAGACGTTGTGAGGCAGGTCGCGTTGTGCGGCAGCCCGACGCAACGCAGCGAGTTGGCTCGAGTTCTTCGCTTCGAGAACGATGAAGGGAAAGCGCGAGATCGCAGCGACGAATCCTTCGGCGAGATTGGGGTAGTCGAGATAGTCCGGCTCCTGTCCGAGGCGTGCCGCCAACCCTGCGGTGACATGGCCAAGCGCGTTGAGCGCCGTCGGCAGCGAATGGCGTCGATTGATGACCGCGACGAATTTCTTGTGATTATCCGCATAGGCCAATTTCTGCTCCGCTCGTGTCGCACAACCGCCCGACGATCGGCCGGTTGCTCATTCGATGTCGCTCCACCGCTCCAATTGGAGGGCTCCCGTGAAATCCGGAAGGGTCCAGAACGTCGATGCATCCAGCCGGTCGTCGCGGATGGCGGCAAGCGTGTCATCGATGGCCTTGGCCACGCTCATCGCGAGCGTCGTGCCATGGACGATCATCGCAAAGCCCATCTCGCCCAGTTCCTGGTTGCCGAGGATCGGCGTCTGGCCTCCGACCAGCATGTTGCAGAACTGGGGCACGTCGAACGCACCCGCGATCGTCCGAAGTTCCTCGACCGATCGGGGCGCTTCGATGAAGAGCCCGTCGGCTCCTGCACGGATGTAGCGCTCTGCGCGCCTGAGCGCGTCATCGAGGCCATGGACGCTTCGGGCATCCGTGCGGGCGATCAGGAAAAGCTCCTTGTCGTGGCGTGCGGCAGCGGCCGCTCGAATTTTCCGCTCCATCGCGTCGATTGGAATCACGTCCTTGCCGGCGAAATGGCCGCATCGCTTTGGAGACACTTGGTCCTCGAGGAACAAGGCGGATACCCCGAGACGCTCGTAGGTCTCGACCGTGTGGGTCACGTTCCGCGTATCGCCATGCCCGTTATCGGCGTCGACGAGCACGGGCAGAGCGCTCGCCGCCATGATGTCGCGAACGCCCGCAGCCATTTCGCCAAGACCGATCAGGCCGATATCCGGGAGCCCGTGTCGCGCTGCCGATAGCCCGAACCCGCCGATGACGTAGGCCTGGAAGCCCGCGCGTTCGATCAAGCGGGCGCACAGCGCATCATGCGCTCCCGGCAGAACGAGGGGTTTGTGTGCATCGAGCAGCTGCCGCCAGGTTTTCCGCTCGATCACGATCCCCACCACGACAAGGCCGATTCCAACTCGTCAGGCGGCAATTGCCGCCGACACGGCGTCCAGCCGTGCCAGGAGCTCGCTTCGCTTCTTTTCGAACGCGACGATGCTGTCATGCTTGATGTGCCCATAGCCCCTGACCATTTCCGGCAATGCGGCGATCTCGGCGATGAGCGCGACGTTGGAAGGGTTCAAACGACCGAGCAACTCGGCCATCGTCGCTTCATAAGCCGTGATCAGCCGACGCTCCTCGCGTCGCTCGGCCGTGTGACCAAAGACGTCGAAGGGAGTGCCGCGCAGGCTTCGCAGCCGTGCAAGCAGCTTCAGGGCCGGTCGCAGCCAGGGCCCAAAGGACATCTTCCGCGGCTCGCCGAGTTTTGCGTCGAAGCGCGCGAGAAGCGGCGGCGCGAGCTGATAGCGCAGATGATAGGAACCCTCGAAGTTCTCCCGCACCTGCCTTTCGAACTCGCCATCGGTATACAAGCGCGCGACCTCGTACTCGTCTTTATAAGCGAGCAATTTGAAATAGGCGCGGACGACGGCCTCGGTGAGGATCGTATTTTGCGACAGGGCCGCTTCGGCTGCCCGGGTTTTTCGCACCAGGTCGGTGAATCGCGCGGCATAGGCGGCGTCCTGGTAGCCGGTCAGGAAAGCAACTCGCCGTTCGATCGTCGCGTCGAGCGAGATGTCGATCCGCTCATTTGCCGTTTGAGCCGCACCGCCGAGTGCTTGCCTGTCCGCCTCGGCTGGATCGTGGGCGGCAACGCGGCCCCATTGAAAGGCGAGCTTGTTCTGCTCGACATTCACGCCGTTGATCTCGATGGCCCGCAACAGCGAGGCGAGGGAAAGCGGGACGAGGCCATGTTGGAAAGCGTAGCCCAGCATGAAGATGTTGCTGGTGATCGCATCGCCGAGCAGGGCGTTCGCCAGCCTCGTCGCATCGACGAGATTGGCCGCACCCGCCCCGAACGTCTGATGCAGCCCGGCTTCCATGTTGCCCCAAGGGGTCTTGAGGTCGGGGTCCCGGATGAACGCCACCGTCGGCAGCCGGTTCGTGTTGACGACGGCGCGGGTGCGGCCCTTGAGTGCACGCGAGAGCACCTTCGTCTCGCATGTCACCAGGAGGTCGCAGCCGATGACGGCGTCGGCCTCCCCTGCCGCGACACGGATCGACTTGACGGCTTCGGGCCGATCGGCGATGCGGACGAAAGTGGTGACGGCGCCGCCTTTCTGCGACACGCCGGTCATGTCGAGGACGCCCACACCCTTTCCCTCGATGTGCGCCGCCATGCCGAGCAGAGCCCCGATGGTGATGACGCCGGTACCGCCGACGCCCGCGATCACCATGCCATAGGGGGTCGCGAGCGTCGGCAGGGTCGGCGCCGGCAGCTTGTCGAACGCAATCGTGTCGGCCGCCAGCGCCTTGCCCTTCCGCGGCTTCCCGCCTTCGACCGTCACGTAGCTGGGGCAAAATCCTCGCGTGCAGGAAAAATCCTTGTTGCAGGACGACTGGTCGATGACACGCTTGCGACCGAACTCGGTCTCGACGGGCAGCACCGAGACGCAATTCGATTTGACGTTGCAATCGCCGCAGCCCTCGCACACCCGCGTGTTTATGAACGCGCCCCGCTGCGGATCGGGGAATGTGCCCCGCTTGCGCCGCCGCCGCTTTTCGGCTGCACAAGTCTGATCATAGACGATGATCGTCACGCCGAGTTCCTCGCGCAGTTCCTTTTGCGTCGCGTCGAGCTCGTCCCTGTGCCGCGCGGCAATGCCCGCGGGAAAATCAGCCTTGCCGTACTTCTCCGGCTCATCCGAAACGACGACGATTTTGGCGACGCCTTCGGCGGTCAACTGCGCCACGATTCCGGGGACGGACAGCGCATCGGGAAGCGCTTGGCCGCCGGTGGCGGCGGTCGCGTCGTTGAACAGGATCTTGAAGGTGATGTTGACTTTCGCCGACAGGGCGGCCCGGATCGAAAGCAATCCTGAATGATAGTAAGTGCCGTCGCCGAGATTGGCGAACATGTGCTTGGTATCCGTGAACGGGGCCTGTCCGATCCATGCCGCCCCCTCCGCGCCCATGTGCGAGAATATCTTCGAGTCCGGAAAAATGTAGCTCGCCATGAAGTGGCAGCCGACGCCGGAGATCGCGCTGCTGCCTTCCGGGACGCGTGTCGACGTATTGTGTGGACAGCCCGAGCAGAAGTACGGAACCCGCCCCGCGTCGCTGAGATAGCCGCGCAACTGCGGTGACAGCGATGGTTTCGCTTGCGCCTCCTCCTTCGCGGCGATGGTCGCCGCCGTATCCTCGAGGTGGCTGTCGCGATGGAAGCGCGCAATCCGCCGCGCGATCAGCCTGGCGATCTGCTCGGGCGACAGCTCCCCGGTCGCCGGCAGGAGATATCCGCGCAACTCAGGATCGGTGACGGCCTCCCTCTTGCCCAGAACGATCGGTCGTCGACCGCTCGGCAGATCGAACAGCTGGTTCTTGATCTGCGTTTCCATCAACGGCTGCTTTTCTTCGACAACCAGCAGCTCTTCGAGATTCTCGCTGAAGGCCCTGAGGCCGACGGGCTCCAACGGCCATGTCACCGCCACCTTGTAGAGGCGAATTCCGATCTCTTCGCAGGACGCGGCGTCGAGACCGAGAAGATCGAGCGCCTTGAGGGTGTCCAGATAAGATTTGCCCGTCGTGACGATGCCCAGTCGGGGTGTGCGACTGTCGATCGTCACGCGATCGAGTTTGTTGGCCCGCGTATAAGCCTGAATTGCAGGTAACCGGAATTCGATGATGCGCCGTTCCATCTGCAGCGGCTGATCAGGCAGGCGGATGTTCAATCCGTCTGGCGGCAGCTCGAAATCGGTCGGCAAGATGATCTTCACGCGGTCCGGGTCGACATAGACCGACGCTGAGCTTTCCACCGTCTCCTCGAGAGCCTTGAAGCCGACCCAAGAGCCGGAGTAGCGGGACATCGCCCAACCGTGCAGACCGAGATCGAGATAGTCTTGCAAGTCGGCCGGATTTAGCACGGGGATCAAGGGCGACAACAACATGCCTTCGCTCTGGGTGGCCACCGTGGAGGAATGCCCCATGTGATCGTCCCCGCAGACGATCAAGACCCCTCCGTGCCGGGCCGCTCCTGCTGAATTGCCGTGCAGAAAGGTGTCGCCACAGCGGCCGACCCCCGCCCACTTGCCGTACCAGAGCGAGAAGACGCCGTCGTAGCGGGCGCCGGGCATCAAGGTGACCTGCTGCGAGCCCCATACGGCGGTCGCGGCCAGTTCCTCATTATGGCCCTGCTGGAAATGAATGTTATTGCTTTCCAGGAGTGGGCCGACATTCCGGAGTGTCGAGCCCATATGGTTCAACGGCGAACCCTGATAGCCGCTGACGAAGCCCGCCGTGTTGAGACCGGCGGCGGCGTCGCGGTGACGTTGCATGAGAAGAAGGCGCGTCAGGGCCTGCAGGCCATTCAGATAAACGCGGCCCTTTTCGAGGCGATACTTGTCGTCCAATGTCACGGAAGCCAAATCCATCGGTCGCACTCGCGTCGCTGAGGTTGAAGGATTGTCAGTCATAATTTCTAACATCGTTCAATTAATCGATCAACAATGCTAGAAAGAGCTACGCTTCTTTTTTTGACGGCATTGGCGTAAAATCGACGGAACGGGAGCAAATGGTATGACAATTTCGGCTAAAGCCGAACGGACGGAAGCCGTCAGCGAGCTGAAGCGCTCCCTGATCCTGGCGGCGGCTCGTCGCGTATTCGAATCGGAAGGGTTGGACCGTGCCAGCATTCGAGCGATCGCTCGGGAAGCCGGCTACACGGCCGGGGCGATCTATTTTTATTTTCCCAGCAAGGAAGCGATCTACGGCGCGATCCTGCAGGAGCTGATCGGTCGCCTGGTCGAGAGCGTCGAGCGCGCCGTCGTCGACGCAAAGAAACCCGAACAGCGCTTTCAACTGGCAACTCTCGCATTTTTCGATTTCTTTGCGGAAGACCCGCGCGACCTGGATTTCGGATTCTATCTGTTCGGTGGTGGCATGCGGCCACACGGGATTTCGCGGGAAGCCGACGCTGCCTTGAATGAAAGCCTGCTTAGGAGCTTGGCGCCAGTCTCGGAGGCCGCTCGGCAATGCGGGTTCGATGCCGATGAGGCGCGCGCCTGCGCCGCATCGGCATTTGCCCACGCTGTCGGCCTTCTCCTGCTGAAGCACACGCGGCGTATCAGGATATTTGCGCTGGAACCGCGCGTATTGATGGAAATGTATGCGCAATCCGTCGCCATCCAGTTCGAAGGCCGCTGCAAGACAATGGCGGTGTAAGGATAAAACTGGGCGTTCCGTGCTCCAGGCGGCGCTCACGTGGCGGCGATCAAGCGGCTGTCCGTCCCCGTAAGAACCGGTACGGCCGGCTCGGGGACTTGACAGCCCGTGACGCAGCAACGGCCCGGCTGCTTCGAAGGCTGCTGCCCCTCCGCCAACACGCCGCGATCGAGGAGCCGCTCCACCAGATCGACCTTTTGCGATACCGGATAGTGGCGCCAGATTTCGCGCTTCATTGCCTCCGGCGAGCCGCCGCCGTGCAGCGAGATCAGCGAATACCAACCCGCCTGGTAGGAAGCCGTCAGATCTTCGAGGAACCGGGAGACCTCGAGCCGCTGTGTGGCCGGAATGTCCGGCCGGCCAGCGAGAACCGCCGCGAGCGACGCCTGGGTCTCCGGATTGTGGTCCTCGTCAGGACCGGGGAGCGAAACGATGAGCCCCCCCGAAACATAGTGGGCAAGCCGGTGCATATCGTAGATTTGCGTCGCCAGCAGCAGCTTGCCGATATTCGAGAAGACGACGTCGGGCATCACCGATCCCGCCGGATCCTTCACGGCATAGACCGATGAAGCGACCCCGCAGGCGTAAAAGCCTTCGACGATCTTGATGAGTTCGACCATTGCATCGCGGATATGCCCGTGCCGATCGGCATCGAGTCCATTTGCCTCGATCATCAGGGCTCCGGCACCGATCAGGAGATCGCCGAAACCGGCGCGGGCTCCGATGCAGGAATGACGATGGTGCGTCGCGTAGTTGGTCGTCGCGATCCCGGCCTCTTCGTATTCGCCTGCCAGGAACACACGGTCCCACGGCACGAAAACATCGTCGAAAATGACGACAGCCGTGGACTGACCATATTTGTTCGAGAATTTTGCCGTTGCCTCACCCGGCCGTCCCGCCGGGCGCGCCACCATGGTAATGCCGGGCGCGTCCACCGGCACGGCGCAACAGACGGCGAAGTCCGCCTCTTCCTTCGTCATGGTCCGGCACGGCATGACCAGGAACTCATGCATATACGGCGCGCCGGTGACGATCGCCTTGGTTCCCCGGATGACGATGCCGTCCCGCCTGCGCTCCGCGATGTGTACATAGGTATCGCGCTGCGATTGTGCTCCGGGCCGTTTCGAACGATCGCCCTTGGCGTCCGTCATGGCGCCGCCGACGGCGAGGTCATTGTCCTGGACATAGTGAATATAGTTGACGACCCGCTGGTGATACGTCGTGCCGTGGTTTCGGTCGGCGAGATCGGTCGCTTGATAAAGCCCATTCAGCATGTCGTGCGTAACATAGCGCTGCGCACACCCGGATTCCTGGCAAAGCAGCCGCACGGCTTCGAGTTTGTAGAGAAGATCTTGTGAATTCTCGTTGATGTGCAGCATCCGGTTGACCATTTTGCCGGACGTCTGCTGCCGCGCCGTCATCAGTGTCTGATATTCCGGCCGCAAGGCGAAATCGTACGTAATCCCCACCGCATTTACACCCGGTGCAAAGGCCGGATCATCGGCCGCCGACTCCACCAGCCGGCTGTCGACGAAGATGCGCGGTTTGAGGCGACGAAGGGATTCGCGATATTCTTCTGACGACAGAAACATGGCCAGGACTCCGTTTGCAAAAAACAGATTATAACGTTGTTCAAAAATTCAATGACATGTCAATATATTCTACAAGGCACTCCGATCGAGGGCCGCCTTGCGCGCCTATGCCGAAGAGACCAGTCGCCTCAATCGCGAGCGCCTCGCCCGCGTTGACCTCGATTCTGCTCGTGTCGTTCCGGGGGAGACGACATCACGGGGCAGGTATTCCAGCCGTCGGCATTGGTGCCAGTCGGCTTCGTAGTCGAGAGCGCCACTCTTGAGGACGCGGTGGCGGCTATCGTCGCGCGCTCCATCTGTGGCGCGAGTATTTGCCCGGGTTGCGGCACGAGATCGGCGCGCGTTCATAGTCGATATCATCGGCGTGCAGCCGATCTGCCGATCGCCGGCCGTGCGGTTCGCCTGCTGGTCCTGGCCCGGCGGTTTTACTGTGATGCCGTGCTTTGCGGTCGGCGGATCTCCGCCGAGCGGTTTGCCAGCAGCCTTCTGGCGCCGTGGGCGCGCCGCACGGCCCGACTGGATCATCTCGTTCACCATCTGGGGCTCGCCTTGGGCGGCCGTCCGGCGGCAAGCTTTGCGCGGCGGCTGATGCTGCCGGTCAGCAATGACACCCTGCCTGCCAAGGTGGACTGAGCGTTTACATTCGCGGCGGCCGCATACAATCTGGTCCGCATCCCGAAGCTGAGAGCGGCACCATGAGCGCTTCGGCCAACTGCCAATTGCTCGGCCGGTGGCGGATCATCGAAGCCGATCTCTGGGATCGCGACTTCCTCGACCTCTGCGGACCCGCCTACATCTTCTTCGAGACCGGCGGTCGCGGCGAGTTCGCCTTCGGCGCGCTCCAGAGCGGCATGGCCCTCCAATACGGCAAGCGCACTCTGTTCTTCGCCTGGGAGGGCTTCGACGAAATGGACGATACCTCCGGCTCAGGATCGGCCGAACTCCATGACGAAGGCACGATTGAGATCGAGCCTCGTTCCACAACGGCGTAGCCCGGATCTATTGTAACCATCCGGTAGGGACCGCAGACAGGTAGCTGTCATCTCGACCGTTGGCCTGCTCACTGCGCAGTGGATCAGAATCTCGAAGGCAGTGCTAATGTGCTAGCGCTTCGCCGCCGTACAACCGAGAATGTTATGATC
>NZ_DASZBY010000082.1:0-15988 GCF_035943795.1 Aliidongia sp.
TATAGGCCGTGTAGAAATCGCCGCCGACCAGGAACCAGGTGATGATCGTGCCGAACCGCCGGCCGCCCAGGCCCCATTCATGGAGCTGCGTCATGTCGCCGGCGCGCCAGCGGGCCGCGAAGAAGCCGATGACCGTGACCAACGCGAAGAACAGGATGAAAACGCAGAGCGCCGTCCAGTTGATCGTATCGCTCATTTGACCTTCCTATAGACAAGGTAGATCAGCAGCGACGTCAGCGGCACCCACGCGAACTGATACCAGTAGAAGAACGGAAAGCCGGCGATGGCCGGCTCCCTCGCATTGTAGAACGGCAGCCAGAGCAGGGCCACATAGGGCAGCAGCAGCCCCCATAGCCACACCCCACCAGACTTCTCGGGATTTTTCCCCATGACCTTCTCTCCGGTACCGGTCCTTGAAGCGGCGGTGGACGCTAGCATGGGGAAAGCACGGGATCGAAGCGCGAATTGCGCGGGAGACCCGGCGGGATATCCCCGGTCAGTGCACCATCTGCGTCAGCCAGCCAACGACCAGATCGGCCGTCGCCTCGTTGCAGGCCATCGGGATGTTGTAGAGCGTCGACAGTCGGACCAGCGCCTTGACATCGACGTCATGAGGCATCGGCGTCAACGGATCGGCCATGAAGATTACCGCACCGACCAGCCCGTCGGCGATCATCGCGCCGATCTGCTGGTCCCCGCCCAACGGCCCGCTCTTGACCAGCGCAATGTCGAGGCCGGGGCAGGCGAGCTTGATCTGCGTCCCGGTCGTCCCGGTCGCGACCATGTGGTGCTGGGCGAAGGTGGCCTCGTGCTTGCGCACCCACACGACGAACGCCGGCTTCAGCCGGTCATGGGCGATGAGCGCGATCTTCATGGGGATTCTCCGGGCGGGTTAGAGCGTCGCTCAATCAGAGCGGAGGGAATTTGGCCAGTCGACCGCGTTCACTGGGTATCATGCGATCTAGCCGGTATCATATGTGACCAAAGTGGAAAGATCCTTGCCCGCATGCGCAACAATCCGCGTGATTGGGCGATCGACGATCTGAAAGCCTTGGCAGCGCGATACGCCATCGACTGGCGGCAGCCGGGCACCAGTCCCGTAACGTTCAGCCGGCCGGGGACGGCACCGCTGACCGTCCCAGCGCATAAGCCGATCAAGCCCATCTACGTGATCCGGTTCATCGCCCTGATCGATCTTGTTGGTGACCATCATGAATGAAACGACACTCCTTCCCCGCTTCGAGATCCGGCCTTTGTCGAAAGAGGAGGGCGGCGGCTATCTGATCGAATTTCCCGATTTCCCCGGCTGCGTCGCCGATGGGGAAACCCCGGAGGCCGCCATGCTGGAAGGCCGCGACGCGCTCGCGTCCTATGTTCGAACCCTTGAAGAGCTTGGCCGGCCGGTCCCGGCAAGTGGCGAGGTCTACGGCGGGCAATGGCGCCAACGCGTACCGAAGTCACTCCATGCGGCCCTTGCGCGCCGCGCCGAGCGCGAGGGCGTTTCGCTCAACATGCTGGTGACGACGATGCTTGCCGAAGGAATCGGGCGCCGCAGCGCATTGGACTCCGGCAAGTGACGGTGGATCTTTTGCGCAGCGAACTCACGAAGCTCGAAAGCTACATGCGATTCCCGGGAAGACCCTATCCCTTGGGCATAGAGCCATTCCCACGAACGCTCATCGGCCAAGGTTTCTTTCCTGGCGGCGATGGTCTCTGGCGGGATGCGGACCCGATGGCTTTGAGGCGTCAAAGTCCGCATGCGTTCCCCAAGAACGGCATCATGTTTCTTGGCAACGATTTCGGTTCGCTTGCGGGCTTTCAGCGGCTCAAGCTTCACGAGAACCCGCCGACTAGACGCTGGCTTAGGAACCGGATTCTCGATGCAAAAAATCCCGGGTACATTAGGCTTCTATACAAATGCCTATCTGGGCTTACCCAGCGATCGAGCGGCGCTCGCGCATCCGATGGAGGATGCAGTCAATTCCCAGCTCTGTGCCGAATATCTGGACATTCAGATCGTATCAATCGCCCATGCTAATCGTAGTTCTCGGCCCGCGTCCGGCTAGACTCCTTACCAATCTTCTTCATTTGCCTGATAGTCCTATCGGCATACTCCAACACAGCATCTACAATGGTCGCGACATCCGCATTATCACCGTCAGCCACCCTTATTCTGACATTGGAAAGACACCGCTACTTCGGCAATTGGAAGGAGCGGTATTGGCTCAGGCTTGGGCGCACATGGGCCAAGTCTACGGCATAGCTTCCGCGTGATCATGCTACAGAGCAATGCGGTCGCATCCCTAAAAACTTCCGCGTCGGTTCCTCAGTCGACCCAGTCGAACGAACGCCTGAGCGCCTTCTGCCAGGACGCGTAGAGCCGGTCGCGGTCGGCGCCGGCCATGGCGGGCGTCCAGGTCCGGTCGCGGCCCCAGTTATGCTTGAGGTCATCCTCATTGTGCCAATAGCCGGTGGCGAGGCCGGCAGCGTAGGCGGCGCCCAGCGCCGTCGTCTCGATCACCTTGGGACGCACGACCGGGACGTCGAGGATGTCGGCCTGAAACTGCATCAACAACTCGTTCACCACCATGCCGCCGTCGGCGCGAAGTTCCTTGATGGCGATGCCGGAATCCCGCTGCATGGCGCCCAGCACGTCGCGCGTCTGGAAGGCCGTCGCCTCGATCGCCGCGCGGGCCAGATGGCCGCGCCCGGCGAAGCGGGTCAGGCCCGCGACCACGCCGCGGGCGCTTTCCTTCCAATGGGGCGCATAAAGCCCGGAGAACGCCGGCACGAAATAGACGTCGCCATTGTCCTCGACCGAACGGGCGAGCGGCTCGATCTCGTCGCTCGACTGGATCAGGCCCAGATTGTCGCGCAACCATTGCACCAGGGCGCCGGTGATGGCGATCGAACCCTCCAGCGCATAATGCGCCGGCGCCTGGCCGAACTTGTAGCCGACCGTAGTGACCAGGCCGCAGGTCGATGGCACCGGCGTCTCGCCGGTATTCATCAAGAGGAAACAGCCCGTGCCGTAGGTGTTCTTGGCCTCGCCGGCGACGAAGCAGGTCTGGCCGACCAGGGCCGCCTGCTGGTCGCCCAGGATGCCGGCCACGGGCACGCCCGCCAGCACGCCCCGGGCCGTGCCATACACTTCGCTCGACGAGCGGATCTCGGGCAGGCAGGCACGGGGAATGTCGAAATTCCGCAGCATGTCCGCGTCCCAGTCCAGCGTGCCCAGGTCCATCAGCTGGGTCCGGCTGGCGTTGGTCACGTCGGTCACGTGCAGGCCGCCTTCAGGTCCGCCGGTCAGGTTCCAGAGCACCCAGGTATCGATATTGCCGAACAGCGCGTCGCCGGCCTCGGCCTTGGCGCGCGCACCCTCGACATTGTCGAGCAGCCATTTCAACTTGAGCCCGCTGAAATAGCTGGCGAGCGGCAGGCCGGTCTTGGCACGGAACCGGTCCTGGCCGCCGTCGGCGGCATAGGCCGCGACGAAATGGTCGGCGCGGGTGTCCTGCCAGACCAGCGCGTTATGGAGCGGCTGGCCGGTCCTGCGATCCCACAGCACTGTCGTCTCGCGCTGGTTGGTGATGCCGACCGCCGTGAGATCGGACGGCGCGATCGCGGCCTGCTCCAGCGCCCGGGCCGTCACCTCGCCGACGTTGTGCCAGATTTCCAGCGGGTCATGCTCGACCCAGCCGGGCTTCGGATAGATCTGCCGATGCTCCTTCTGAGCGACCGACACGATCTGGCCCTGACGATCGAACACGATGAACCGGGTGCTGGTCGTGCCCTGATCGAGCGCTCCGACGAATCGCGCCATGCTTTCCCCCTTCGGCGTCCGGCGGCCATGACCCGCGGGATCATTCTTCGCAAACGAACAAACGTTAGTCGGCAGGTGCGATCTTCAGTGCCACGTCATGCTGCTGCAGCAGCGTGGCGATCGCCGGCGGCGGCGGCTCGTCGGTGAACAGCGCGCTGACCTCGGCGATCGAGCCCATGCGGACCATCGGGCGACGCGCGAACTTGGTATGGTCGGCGACCAGGAAGACCTGGCGCGAATGGCGCAGGATCGCCTGGGCGGCCCTGACCTCGTCGGCGTCGAAATCGAGCAAGGTGCCGTCCTCGTCGATGCCGCTGATGCCGATGATGCCGAAATCCACGCGGAACTGGCCGATCATGTCGCAGGAGGCCGACCCGACGATGCCGCCATCGCGGTTGCGTACCGTGCCGCCGGTCAGAATGACCTTGAAATCGGTACTCCGCGCCAGCATCGAGGCGACGTTGAGATTGTTGGTGATGACGCGCAGATCCTGGTGGCCGGCGAGCGCGCGGGCGACCGCCTCGGTCGTCGTGCCGATATTGATGAACAGCGAGGCGTGGGCCGGGATCTCCTGGGCGACCAGCCGGGCGATCCGGTCTTTCTCCAACGGGTTCATGACCTGGCGCGCGGTATAGTCGATGTTCTCGACGCTCGACGGCAGGCCGGCGCCGCCATGGTAGCGCAGCACGCGGCCTTCCTCGGACAGAAGGTTGAGGTCGCGGCGGATGGTCTGGACCGTCACGTCGAAATGGTTGGCGAGCGCCTCGATCGCCATGAAGCCGCGCTGGCGCACCAGAGACACGATGCCGCTGTGCCGTGCCGCCGCCCCCGTCCGCTCAACCGTTCCGTCGCTCATCCTCACCGTCCCGATCGATGTTCGTTTCCGAAGCTGGCACGAGTATCGGACCGAGACAATGGCGAAAGCGAAACTCTAGCCCGCCGGCTTGGTTTCCAGCGCGGCCAGAAGCGCCGTGCCGTCGGGCGAACCGAGGCCGGTGCAGGCGTCCCAGCCTTTCCCCGCCCGATAGGCGCCATTGTCGCCGCTGGTGATGTCGCGGCAGGCCGCGGCATGGGCATAGAGCATGGGGTTGAGGAAGCCCACGGGCCGGCCCAGGTTGGCGTTCAGCAGCGCGATCAGCCCGGCCCAGAGTGGCGCCACGGCGCTGGTGCCGCCGATTACCATGCTCTTGCCGTCGACCAGCACCTGGTAGCCGCTCTCTGGATCGGCGTTGCCGGCGACATCCGGCACACCGCGCCCCGGACCGTCGCCGGCATTGGCCGACGGCGGCAGGGCCACGCCCTGCTGATAGGACGGGACCGGGAAGAACGTGCTGATCCCGCCGCCGCCGGCGCCGCCCTGTGCACCATCGTTCCAGACGGTTTCGCTGGCGATCGACGTTCCGTCCGCCGCGGCAATCACGCGCGTGCCGCCGCAGCCGAGCACGTTCGGGCTCGATGCCGGGAAATCCGCGTGCGCCTTGCCGTCCGTGACGCCATCGCCGGATCCGCCATCGCCGGATGCGACGCAGACGGTCACGCCCAGGCTGGCCGCATCCTGGAACGCCTGGTCCATGGTATTGGCGGCCTGCTGGGTCCAGCTGGATTCCGGACCGCCCCAGCTGATCGAGATGACCGACGGCTTCAGCGTCGGATCGTGGATCGCCTGGGTGACCGCATCGACGAAACCCTGATCGGTATTCGGCGCGAAATAGACCGCGATCGCGGCGCCGGGCGCCAGCGCGCCGGCGACTTCGATGTCCAACATCACCTCGCCGTCGGGACCGTTCGTATCACCGGTCGGTGCGTTCCGGCCGGCGTCGACCGCGACCGCCGTCACCGTCGGCGCGGCGATCTTGAGCTGGGTGAAATAGGTCGCGATATCGGCTTCGGCAAAACCACCGCCGAGTTCGATCAGCGCGATCGTCTCGCCGGCACCATCGCCATCCGGGAAGCCATACAGCCTGCCCAGCGCCGGTGCTGCGAAACTGGTCGGCGCGGCCTTGGCCGCCGCGACGCGGAACTGCGCCCGCGCCTGCGGCCGGTCGTCCAGGCCGAACACGCCATGGACCAGGTCGACGATGTCGTCGCCGACATAGAGCGGGCCGCTGCGGCCGCGATGCTCGCCGGTATCGGTGCCATAGCGATCGAGCTTGGTCCTGAAGGCGCGGCTGATCGCCGCGACCGTGCCGGCCAGCCGGACCAGGCGCCGGGCCAGATCGATGTCGGCGACGACTAGGCCATGGTCCACGGCATAGGTTTCGATCCGGGCGACGTGTTCGGAGCGGGCGCCGTATTGCCGGGCGAATTCCGCGCGTTCCAGTCGCATGCCGGCCGGCGGCGAGGCATGCGGCCGCAAGTAAAGACTGACGGTCAGCAACTGGGCCGGATCGACCGGGCCGAGCAGGGTAGCGCCGGCCGGCGCCGCGCGCGCCGAATCCTTGAGCGGCACGTATGTTCTTTCGGCCATGGCAACCTCCAATCCTGAAACACCAACTTCAAGCCGGAAGCCGTCCGGCATCACCCGTCGGCGAGCGCCGCCTCGAACGCCCGGCGCCAGGCGGTCACGTCCCAGCGCTTCAGCCGATCCATCAGGATCTTGTGCCGTTCCCGCCGCTCGCCCAGCGTCATTTGCAGGGCACCGGCCAGCGTGTCGCCGACCGATTCGAAATCATAGGGATTGACGATGAGCGCGCCCTCGAGCTCCTGGGCCGCGCCGGCGAAGCAGGACAACACCAGCACGCCCGGATCCTCCGGATCCTGGCAGGCGACATATTCCTTGGCCACCAGGTTCATGCCGTCGATCAGCGGCGTCACCAGGCCGATGGCGCTGGCCCGGTAGAAACCCGCGAGCGTACGCCGGGAATAGGATCGGCTGATGTAGCGGATCGGCATCCAGTCGTAATCGGCATAGGCGCCGTTGATCCGTCCGGAATGCTGCTCCAGCTCGTGCCGGATGTCGCGGTACTGATGCAATTCCCCCCGCGTCGGCGGCGCGATCTGCATGAACGAGACCATGCCGCGGAACTGGGGATGCGCCTCGAACAGCCGTTCGACCGCCTTGATCCGGCGCACAAGCCCCTTGGAATAGTCCAGGCGATCGACGCCGATCATCAGCTTGCGCCCGCGCATGCTCGCCTTCAGGCGCTTCACCTGGGGCGAACCTTCCATGTCGGACGCCTGCTTCACCAGGCCTGCCGTCTCGATCGAGATCGGAAAGGCGCTGGCCAGAAACGTCCGGCCGAACGCCTCGCCCCGGCCATTTTCGTCGATCGTGCCAAGCTTCTCGACCGTCAGGTAATCGGCGAAGCCCGCGACGTCGCGTTCGGTCTGGAATCCCACCACGTCGTAGGTCGCCAGATGTTCGACCAGGTCGCGATGCCAGGGCACGCCCAGCAGGACCTGGGCTGCGGGAAACGGCGTATGCAGGAAGAAGCCCAGGCGCAGCGAGATGTCGAGCGCGCGCAGTTCGGTCGCAAGCGGGATCAGGTGGTAGTCATGGACCCAGACCCGGTCGCCCGGCTGCAGGAAACCGTCGAGCGCCCGGGCGAAACGCCGGTTGACCGCCTGGTAGCCCTCGAGGTTGGGCCGCGAGAATTCCATCAGGTCGAGCCGGTAGTGGAAGGCCGGCCACAGCGTGCCGTTGGCATAGCCCAGATAGTAGGTGTCGTACTCGAGCTGGGTCAGGTCGAGCTCGACGACCGTGATCTTGCCGAAGGTGCGGAAGCGCGGCTTGTCGGGCACGGTCTCGACGATCTTGCCGGACCAGCCGAGCCAGACGCCGCCCTGTTCGCGCAGCGCCTCGAGCACGCCGACGGCGAGACCGCCCTGTGGCGGCCCGCCCTCGCCGACCGGCGCGATCCGGTTCGAGACGACGACGAGCCGGCTCAAGATGCGGATCCCCCGCGCCCGTCGCTAGCACCATCGTTCAATCGCTTTTGCATGCGGCCTCCTAGGCCAAACCGGCGGAGAGCGGGCGGAGCCAGGCCTTGACCGCCGCAGGGTCGGACAGCCGGTGGCGTGCCCCGGTCTCACGCTCCGCACCCACCAGGATGCCGAAGCCGCCGCCGCGCGTGGCCGCCGCGAAGCCATGCTCGTCGGTCAGGTCGTCGCCGATGAACACCGGCCGTCGGCCGAGGAACGGCCGGTCGCGCAGCAGGCGGTTGACCACGTCGCCCTTGTCGCCGCCGCGACAGCGGATCTCGACCACGAAGGATCCGGGCTGCAGCATCAGACGGCTCGGGTCGCTCGCGACCAGTTGCCGGCCGAAGGCCAGCGCCTCGGACAACAGGGCGGGGGCGCTGCGGACATGCAGGGCGACCGAGAAATCCTTGACTTCGACCAGGCTGCCCGGCCGCTCGGCCGCCCAATGGTGCGCCGCCTGGACGATATGCGGCGACAGGCTGAGCCGCGGCATGCGTGCGACGCAGCCGAACGCATCGCGCCATTCGAGACCGTGCTGACCGGCCATGGGCAGGTGTGGCAGGGCGATGAAATGATCGAGCTCCGCCAGCGGCCGCCCGCTGACGATGGCGAGCGCGCCATGCACCGCTTTGTGCGTCGCATCGAGCAGCGCGCGCAAATCGGCGCTGACCGTGATCGCGCCGGGCGTCTCGGCGAAATCGACCAGCGTGCCGTCGAAATCGATGAAGTAGCTCCAGCCCAGCCGTGCCGGCGGAGGGCTGAGATCGATTGAAGCTTCCAGGACCGGCTCCCATACCCAGGTCCGATGCGGCCTCGAGCGGCGGTCATCGGCGTTTCTTTTCCGAAACGTGCTACCGGGGGGTAAACGATGGGCGCCCCGCCTTCGATCCCATGAGCGAACCGTTTAGCCCGAAGCGGCCGCAGAGCAGCCATGCCGTGGCTCCGACGTTATCGCACGTCGGCCGTTAACGACGATATGCGATATCTCGTTCGGATGTTAAAGGATCCAAAGCATTAGCGGGCTGTTGATCGATCATGCAGATCAGACGTCGTCAATTCATCGCCGCCCTGGCGGGAACGGCTGCCACCGGGGCCCTGGCTCTGCCGGCACGATCGGTGCTGGCCGGCGATTCCGCCGGCTTCACGTTCGACACGGTGAAGGACCAGGCGGTCCAGCTGGCCAAGCAGCCCTATGACGGCAGCAGCCCGCCGCTGCCCGATTCCCTGAAGACGCTCGACTACGCCCATTTCCGGATGATCGACTATCGCTCGGACCAGGCGCTGTGGACCGACGGCGGCCTGTTCCGTATCGAAATGTTCCATCGCGGCTTCCAGTATGATCGCAAGGTCACGATCCATACGATCGAGAGCGGCGAGGTCCGCGAGATCGGCTACAACCCGGCAATGTTCGATTTCGGCCCGAACAAATTCGAGACCAATTTCGACCAGGATATGGGCTTCGCCGGGTTCCGCCTGCATTTCCCGCTGAACCGGCCGGACTATTACGACGAATTCGCCGTGTTCCAGGGCGCCTCGTATTTCCGCCTGATCGGTCGCGGCGAGCAATATGGCCTGTCCGGTCGCGGCCTCGCGATCGATACCGCCAGCCCGCAGGGCGAGGAATTCCCGGCTTTCACCAAATTCTGGATCGAGCGGCCGGCCTCCGACGCCTCGACCGTCGTCGTCTACGCGCTGCTCGACAGCAAGAGCACGACGGGCGCCTACCGGTTCGAGCTGACGCCCGATACCGAGACCCGCATGCGGGTCGAGGCCGTGCTCTATCCCCGACTGGACATCCGCAAGCTGGGCATGGCGCCGCTCACCTCGATGTTCCTCCATGGCAAGCTGGGCAATCGGCCCTTCTCCGACCTGCGGCCCGAAGTGCATGACAGCGACGGGCTGGCGCTGCACACCGGGTCGGGCGAGTGGGTCTGGCGGCCGCTGATGAACCCGAAGGTGCTGCGCGTCAGCGCCTTCGGCGACCAGAGCCCCAAAGGCTTCGGCCTGATGCAGCGCGAGACGGACTTCCATCAGTACGAGGATGTACTCGAGCACTACCAGCGCCGGCCGAGCCTGTGGGTCGAGCCCGAAGGCGACTGGGCCAAGGGCGCGGTCGAGCTGGTCGAAATTCCGAGCGACGACGAGATCAACGACAACATGGCCGCCTATTGGGTGCCGGACACGCCGGTGAAGGCGGGCGTGCCCGTGGCTTTCACCTATCGGGCCACGACCCTGCCCGGCGCCACGCCGCTACCGACCATCGGCCGTGTGGTCGGCACCCGTTCCGGACCCGTCGCGCCGGTCGATGCCGCGAAGGACGATCACAAGGCAGCGTTGCGATTCTGGCTGGACTTCACGGGGGGCGACATTCCGTCGCTGTCCGATCGCCTGCCGGTCGAAGCCATCGTGACGGTGTCTACCGGCAAAGTTGATGATATCGTTTGCCAAAAGCTGGATGCAGACGTCTGGCGGGCCGCCTTTACCTTCACGCCGGACGGGAAGAAGGATTCGGAAATGCGCGCCTTCATAAAGCTGCGCGACAGATCCTTGTCCGAGACCTGGACATTTCGTTGGACGGCCGAGTGAATGAATCGCCGTTTCGCCCGTTGTGTGGTGCGGAGGGTATGCCATGCATGACCATAAGACGCACACGCTGACCCTGTTCCTGCGCCGCGCGGCGCTGCTGATCCTGACGATCGGCAGCACGGGCATCGCGGCGTCGCTGATGTCCCAGGTGATGGCCGCCCACGGGCTGGGCCTGATCGGCTTTGCCGGCGTGGTGTTGTTCACCATCAGCTTCGGCTGGCTGGCCATCAGCTTCTGGACCGCGGTGTTCGGCTTCGTCGTGCGCCTGATCGGCGGCGACCCGGCGACCCTGACGGTCGAGGCCGACCTGCCGCTGGTGCAGCGCACGGCCGTGGTCATGCCCATCTACAACGAGGATCCGCTGCGCGTGTCGGCGGGGCTCGAGGCGACCCTGGTCGGCCTGGAGCGCACCGGCGAGGGCGCGCATTTCGATTTCTTCGTGCTGTCCGATACGCGCGACGCGACCCATGGCCAGGCCGAGCGCCGGATGATCGAGGGCCTGCGCCGGCGCCATGCAGCGAGCGGCATCAAGATCTTCTATCGCCGCCGTTCGAAGAACGTCGGGCGCAAGGCCGGCAACATCGAGGATTTCGTCAAGCGCTGGGGCAATGCCTACGCGCACATGGTCGTGCTGGACGCCGACAGCGTGATGTCGGGCAACACCATCGTGGCACTGGCGCGCCTGATGCAGGGCCACCCGGATGCCGGCATCATCCAGACCTTGCCGGTGCCGGCGAACCGCGAGACCGCGTTCGCCCGCATCCTGCAGTTCGCGAGCCGGCTCTACGGTCCGGTGCTGGCCTCCGGCCTCGCGTTCTGGACCGGCGGTGCCGGGAACTACTACGGCCATAACGCCATCATCCGCGTCGCCGCCTTCGCGCGCCATTGCGGGCTGCCGATCCTGCCGGGCCGCGCCCCGCTGGGCGGCGAAATCCTGAGCCACGACTTCGTCGAGGCCGCGATGATCACCGGCGCCGGCTTCAAGGTCTGGATCGTGCCGGAGCTGGCCGGCTCCTACGAAGAGATGCCGGCCAACGTCATCGATTATGCGACGCGCGACCGCCGCTGGTGCCAGGGCAACATGCAGCACAGCCGGCTATTGAGCTTTCCAGGCCTGCGCCTGATGGGCCGCCTGCACCTGAGCATGGGCGTCGCCAGCTACCTGACCTCGCCGCTTTGGCTGGCGCTCCTCAGCCTCAGCACCGCCGATGCGGTCGAGCGTGCGCTGCAGGGACCGGTCTATTTCAAGCCGGGCTTCAACCTGTTCCCGAACTGGCCGGTCGCAACCGATTTCCAGATCAACCTGCTGCTGATCATGACCCTGGTGGCGCTGTTCCTGCCGAAGATCATGGGACTACTGCTGGTCGTGTTCAGTCCGACCCGCCGCCGGCCCTATGGCGGCCTGTTGGGCCTCGTCTCCAGCGTGCTGATCGAGACCGTGTTCTCGACCCTGCTGGCGCCGATCATGATGTTGTTCCAGTCGCTGTTCGTCAGCGCCGCCTTCTCCGGCCGCAGCGTCGCCTGGGAAGCCCAGCCGCGCGACGACCGGGGCCTCAGCTGGCGCGAGGGACTGAAGCGCCATGCCGGCCAGACTCTGCTGGGCCTCGCCTGGGCCGGGGCGGTCTATTGGATCGCGCCCAGCTTCTTCTGGTGGCTGACGCCGATCTTCGCCGGCCTCGCCGTTGCGATCCCGCTGTCGGTGCTGTCGAGCCGGTCGAGCCTCGGCATCAAGCTGAAGCATTGGGGCCTGTTCTTGACGCCGGAAGAAACCCAGCCGCCGGCCGAGCTGCGCCGCCTGCGCCGGGCGCTCAACCGCGGCCTCGATGCGCCGGTTCCGGAAACGGAAGGCGGCGAGCAGGAAGAGGAATCCCTGACCCCGGACGAGAATGGCGCGGCCATGGCACACACGCCCTGGCCCGAAAAGAAGCCGATCGCGGCCGAAGGCGTTCAGGACGTCGCCTGATCCGGAAGGTTGACACGGGGACACCCCGCCCCTTCGCGGGCGGGGTCCTTCGTCGCGGAAACCAGTTTTCTCTTGAAACCGAAGCGAAGCGGCGCTCCCATGCGCCGCCTTTTCCGTTTCCGCCTGCTTTTCCCGTACGAAAGACCGCCATGAATTTCCTCAGCCGACGCCGCGCGCTCGCCGGCATCGCGGCGGTGGCCGTCGGCCCGACCCTCTCGGCATGGCCGTTCCGCGCGGCGCTCGCCGCCGATCCGCCGATCAAGCTCGGGCCCAGTCAGCCGTTCGATTTCGAGCACCTGATCGCCCAGGCCAAGGCGCTGGCCAGCCACCCGTATCAGCCGCCGGTCATCCGCCACGCGGAAATTCTGGATAAGATCGATTACGACGTCGCCCAGCAGATCCATTACCGGTCGGACCGGCAGCTCTGGCCGGCGGGATCGGGCGCGCCGTTTCCGGTGCAGCTGTTCCACCCCGGCAAATATTCAAAGGCGCCGGCGCGGATCTACCAGATCGCCGGTCCGAACGCGCGCGAGGTGCAATACAGCCCGGCCCTGTTCGATTTCGGCACCGCCGAGTTCCTGCGCAAACTGCCCGACGACATCGGTTTTTCCGGCTTCCGCCTGATGCATCCGGGCGCCCGGAACGATTTCCTGACGTTCCAGGGCGCCAGCTATTTCCGCAGCTCCGGCGAACTCGACCAATATGGCCTGTCGGCCCGCGCCGTCGCGGTCAATGCCGCGACCGGTCGCGAGGAATTTCCGCGCTTCACCGCTTTCTGGATCGGCGAGCCCGGCACCGCCGGCGGCGATACGCTGATCCATGCCCTGCTCGACGGCCCGAGCCTGACCGGCGCGTTCCGCATCGCCGTTTCCAGCGACAAGCAGCCGGTGCTGAAGATCGACTCCGTGCTCTTCACCCGCAAGGAGATCCAGCGTCTGGGCGTGGCGCCGCTTGCCAGCATGTTCTGGTACGGCAAGCACAACCGCACCCAGGGCGTCGATTGGCATCCGGAATTGCACGACAGCGACGGGCTGGCGCTCGCAACCGGCGCCGGCGAACGGATCTGGCGCCCGCTGAACGATCCGGCCACGACCAAAATCAGCGCCTTCATGGACAAGGATCCCCATGGCTTCGGCCTGCTGCAGCGCGAGCGGGAATTCGCCCGCTACCAGGACGATGCCCAGTTCTACGAGCGGCGGCCGAGCGTCTGGATCGAACCACTGACGCCCTGGGGCGAAGGCTCCGTGCAATTGATCGAGCAACCGACCGGCGACGAGACGGCGAACAACATCGCCGCCTTCTGGGTCCCGAAGGGCCCGGTCAAAGCCGGCGCAGAACTGCGCTTCGCCTATCGGCAATATTGGCTGGCGGACGAGCCGCACCCGCCCGAGGCCGCCCACGTGGTCGCGACCCGGATCGGTATCGGCGGCCAACCCGGCCGGCCGCGCCCGCCTGCGACCAAGAAATTCGTCGTGGATTTCACCGGCGCCTCGCTCGACGGCCTGACCCGGCTGGACGGGGTCGAACCGGTCGTGACCGCGACACGCGGCAAAATCGCCGCCGCCGCCGCCCTGCCGGTTGCCGGCACCCGGGATTGGCGCCTGGCGTTCGATCTCGTCGTCGAGGGTACCGAGCCGATCGACCTGCGCTGCTATCTGCGCCACGAGGGCGCGGCGCTGACCGAAACCTGGCTCTATCAATTCCTGCCGACCGGCTGAACCATGACCCAACCGTTCGACGTCCTGGTGGAACGCGACATTCCGGTGGCGATGCGCGACGGCATCGTCCTGGTGCTCGACATCCATCGGCCGGCACGGGATGGCACGGTGGCCGAGGGCGCGTTCCCGGTCGTCCTGGAACGCACGCCCTACGACAAATCGGCGCCGTCGCGGTCCGAACTCGACCGAGGCCAGGATAGGCCGCTCGGTCGCGCCGAGGTCGCTGCCGAGTTCGTCGGCTATGGCTATGTGGTCGTCTATCAGGATTGCCGGGGCCGCCATGGCTCCGGCGGCCGGTTCACGAAATACCTGAGCGAGGGCGAGGACGGGTTCGACACGATCGCGTGGATCGCGCGTCAGCCCTGGTGTGACGGGCGGGTCGCGACCATGGGCCTGTCCTATGCCGCCCATACGCAGGCGGCACTCGCCTGCCTGGCGCCGCCGGCGCTGGCCGCCATGGTGCTCGATTGCGGCGGCTTCTCGAACGCCTATCGCTGCGGTATCCGTCAGGGCGGCGCGTTCGAGCTGAAACAGGCGACCTGGGCGTTCAACCAGGCCAAGGAAAGCCCCGAGGCGCTGGCCGACCCGCTGGTCCTGGCGGCGCTCGAGGCCGAGGACCTGAGGATGTGGTTCGCCGCCATGCCCTGGCGGCCCGGCCATTCCCCGGTGCGGTGGGTCCCGGAATACGAGGCCTACCTGTTCGAGCAATGGACTCACGGCACGTTCGATGATTTCTGGCGTCGCCTTGGCATCTACGCCGAGGGCTTCTACGACCAGTTCGCCGACGTGCCGCAGGTCCATATGTCGAGCTGGTACGACGCCTATGTGCCGACCGCGATCGGCAATTACAGCGCGCTCAAGGCCCGCAAGAAGTCGGCGGTGCGGCTGATCATGGGACCGTGGCTGCATGGCGACCGCACGCTGAGCCATGCCGGCGACGTGGAGTTCGGGCCGGCGGCGCCGATCGACGGCAACGTCGCGCCGAACTGGCGGGTGTTCCGCCGGCGCTGGTACGATCATTGGCTGAAGGGCATCGACAATGGTGTCGACCGGGAGCCGTCGGTCCGGCTGTTCCTGATGGGCGGCGGCACCGGCCGGCGCACGGCGGAAGGCCGGATCGACCATGGCGGCCGCTGGATCGCAGCCGAAGACTGGCCGCTGCCGGACACGCGCTTCACGCCCTATCATCTCCATGCCGACGGCCGGCTCGACCCGGCTTTGCCGGGGGAGGGTGACCCGCTCGCCTATCAATTCGATCCGGCACACCCGGTCCCGACGATCGGCGGCGCGCTCACGTCGGGCATGCCGGTATTCGCGGGCGGTGCCTTCGACCAGCGCGAGGCCGACTTGTTCTTCGGCTGCACCCGCCCCGGCCTGCCGCTCGCCGCCCGGGCGGACGTGCTGGTGTTCGAGACCGCGCCCCTGGCGGCGGACATGGCGGTGATCGGCCCGATCACGGTCCGGCTGTTCGTGTCGTCCGACGCGCCCGACACGGATTTCACGGCAAAGCTGATCGACGTGCACCCACCGACGCCCGACGATCCGCGCGGCTTCGCCATGAACCTGACCGACGGCATCCTGCGCTGCCGCTACCGGGACTCCTTCGAGGCGCCGTCGATGATGGCGCCCGGCCGGGTCTACGAGATCACGATCGAGCCGTTCGCGACCGCCAACCTGTTCCAGCGCGGCCACCGCATCCGGCTCGACATATCGTCCAGCAATTTCCCGAAATACGATGTCAATCCCAACACCGGCGAGCCGGAGGGCGCGGCACGCCTGAAGCGCATCGCGACCAACCGCGTCCACCTGGACCCGGCGCATCCCTCGCACGTCCTTCTGCCGATCGTGCCGGTCGAGGCCCTCAGGGACCTGTGACGCGGCACCGGTTATTCCCCGGCCGCCCAGCGCTCGAGCAGCGGCGTCAGCCGCATGCCCGGCGCCGCCCCCAGCACCGTCGCGGTGCGGTTGGCGCGTGAA